>JBHLLJ010000013.1:0-34849 GCA_048885705.1 Candidatus Hermodarchaeota archaeon
TTAATTAATCCTAATTAAAGCAAGATTATGAATGATAAAGTAACAGAATATATAGAAAAACAGATACTTCCTCATAAAGCAATTTGCCAGAAATTAAGAGAAATTATATTGTCAACATTCCCTAATATTAGAGAAGAAATGAAATTTGGAGTTCCATATTATGAAGATAAATATTACATTGTTGCATTAAAAACTCATGTCAATCTTGGTTTCTCTATTAAGAATTTAACAAAAAATGATATTGATCTTTTTGAGGGGAGCGGTAAGATGACAAGACATATTAAAATCAATTCTCTTGAAGATATAGAGGAGAAAAATATCATAAAGCTATTAAAAATAGTGAAATGATGAACTATTAAAATTTCCAGTAGTTAATAATATCCCCTTTGACAAATAAGTTTAATTAGAATATTTCACTTAATGATTTAACCATTTAAAATAATACAATTAAATTTATTATCAATATAACGAAATAAATTGATTAAATATGCCAGAAAAATTATGGTATAAAGTAGCTAGGAATTTTATAAAAGCTGGAAGGCTACCAATAAGAGTGAGCGATATTATCATAGAGATTATGCAAACCTTACTAACAGAAGAACAAGCGAAATTTATAACTATGCTTAAAAAGCCGTCGTACAATATTGATGAGATTAAACCTTTAACTGATATGGATGATGAGTCTATTAATAATATGTTAAATGACTTAATGAAAATAGGTGTGATTTCTGGTATAAAAAGCAGAAGTACGGGTGTTATGGTCTATCGAAAAACCCCATTACTTCCAGGTATCATCGAATTTACTTTAATGAGAGGTGAAACTAACGATAAAACAAAAAATTTGGCAAGATTATATTCAAAATTTTATAAACAGATTGTTCAAGATACTCAAAATAATTACGAACAAATGGTTCAAGAATTTAAAACTGCCCCCTCCCTTGACAGAGTCATCCCAGTTGAAGAAGAAATTGCAATGAAAGAAGAAATAGTTCTACCTTTAGAAGAACTCTCAAAACTCATTGAAAATTATGATCCAATAGGAGTAACGGTTTGCTATTGCAGACATAAAAAAGATCTTCTGGATGAACCTTGTAAAACAACAAAAGAAAGAAGAAATTGCTTTGTATTTGCCAGAAACGCTGAATTTCTTATCTCGCAAGGTTTCGTTGAAAAAATATCAAAACAAGAAGCAATAGAAATAATGAAAAAAGCTGAAGATGAAGGGCTAGTACATAAAGTTTTTCATAGTAATTTGGACATAAATAAAGATCTAGATGGTATATGTAATTGCTGCAAATGTTGTTGTGGTACTTTCTTACTTCACTATAGCGGTGCGGTTCCTTTAATGGATTTAACTTCACATCTAGCCCGAGTTGATGAGGATTTGTGCTCTGGATGTGGAACTTGTGAGCAGAATTGTGCTGCTGAAGCTGTAGAACTCGTAGATACTGTTGCTGTTGTTAATAATGATAGATGTTTAGGGTGTGGTGTGTGTGCTCATTTATGTCCTGAAAATGCCATTAAGTTGGAACGAACAGAAATGAGAAGAGTCTTTATACCCCCTCCAAGGATTACAACTAATAATTAACTAGATATAACTCAATACTTTTAAAGATCTAAAAAAGTTACACAATTGCATTATTTTAATTATTATTTTATAATTGGTAAGAAATTAATAAATTTTAAATGCACTATAGACGAAATTCTAAGTATGAATTTCAATCAAATTATTAAAAAATATTCAGTTATAACTTTTTCTATAATTACTTATTTAATTATGATAATAGCAGTTATTATTAGAGTAACTCTGCCATTAATTATGCCTGATCCAATTTTATGGATTTTAACAGCGTGGAGTCCTACAATATCTGCTATAATCGTTTCAGGCTTCATAGGAGGGTGGTCTGAGATTAAAAAATTATTAGGTGGTTTCTTAAAATGGAAAGTCAGTATTAAATGGTATTTAGCTGGGTTTTTACTAATGATCGCTCCATTGGTATTTGCAGGGTTTTACCTTCTATTTGGAGGTCAAGCACCAGGGCCAACTCCAGGATTGTCTTTTCCATTAATTCTTGCGTATTTATTTTTCACTCTCCTCTCAGGTCCTTTAAGTGAAGAAGCAGGCTGGCGTGGATTCGTTCTACCGAGGATCGAATCTAGATTTAACGCATTAATTTCCAGTTTAATTTTATGGCTTATTTGGTCATGCTGGCATATTCCATTATATTTTGTTGAACCCAGAGAACCTTTATATATATTATTCCCTCTCTATCTTGTTATTACGATTTTAATGACGTGGGGTTATAACAATTCAAAAGGTAGTTTGTTAATCATGGTAATATTTCATTTTAGTTTTAATTTTAATGGAGCGTTTATTACGGGATACTTCGGATTATTACCTAAAACTATTTTTTACATTGCTGGTGGGGTGATGATAGGAATCTATTTAATAGCTGTTATCGCCTACAGCCATCCTGAAAAACTTTCTCGAAAACCAGATTCAGAGATGCCTTTTAAAAAGTCTAATCAGGTTTAAAAATTCGATTAATATTTTATTAAATAAATTTTTCTTATATCTTTTAAAAAGGGAATTTTTTCAGCTTATCGATAGTTTCAGAATCAAATTTAGAAAGAGCATAAGAAGCTACGGGTACGATACACCCACAATTTTCACATAATAAAGGAGAATTACCCATAACACAAAACTTTCGTTGACCATTAGGATAATAGGATTTTATACCTCCACTTTTGAAAACGCAATAGGGCACAAATTCTTTAGTGATATATAACTCAAGCATTTTTTTAGAAATTAATATGAAATCATTGAATTCTCTCATTACCCTTACAATACTAGAGATTACTGTCTTCAATTTTTCTCCTGTTACTAATAATGGATCATTAGGATATCCTGTGTACATTAAGAAAAATATACCTAAAACACCCACATTATAAGCAATATTAACAATATTTTCAATCTCTTTATAGTTTAAAGCAGTTATAGTGGTAGATATTAACACTCTCTTGTCCTCCTTGATATTTTCAAGTACTTTTTGAAAAATATCAGCTCCTCGTATATTATTATGTACTTCCTCTCCACCATCCAAACTTACCCAGTATATTGGTTGCTTATAATGATCAAACATAGGTAATTTAATAATACCATTTGAAGCAATTTGGACAGAGGGAAATATTTTTATAGCTTTATGTAATAACCCCATTCTAAGAGTTGGCTCGCCTCCAGTTAATGAAGCACTTTTAATACCTAATTTACTGTGATACTCAAAAGCTTTTAACCATTGTTCATCAGTTAATTCCAATCTTTTTCTTGCTGAATATGTACTTAATTCTTGAGCAGAAGAATTAAAATAACAATGTTTACATCTTAGATTACACTGCCATGTTAAATCGTAATTTACACCTATTGGTATTTTTTTTATTCTATGTTTTAAATAATAAGAACCATAGGAAAATCCTTTTAAAATGTTTTCTATAGTTAAAAGCTTAAGAACAGAAATGGTTGTCATCACCTCTAATATTATAAATTAGACAAAAGCAGCTTTTAAGCTTTTTACAAAATTACTATTCTAATATAAAATATCAATTTTTTAGAAGTAGATTAGCCTAATTTAAAATATTTAACATTATGTTATTCAATGTCTCAGTTGCAAAAATCATTGAATTATATTTTTTCTACAAAATTTTTAACTAAATTAAGGGAATGGAGAAATAGAAAGTACTTCCTTTATTTTTTCCTTCAGATTCAGCCCACATTCTTCCACCATGCAGTTCAATAAATTTTTTTGAGTTATATAATCCAAAACCAGGACCTTCAATACCAATATCCCATCCTTTACCATATCTCTCTATTTTTCCAAATTGTGTAAAGAGTTTATCTCTTTCTTCTTTTGTTATTCCAATTCCATTATCTTTTATTGATACTATTATTTCTTTATTTTTTAATTCAGAACTAACTTTAATTTGCCCTTTTTTTGGAGTATAATTAATTGCATTATGTAATAGGTTTGAAACTACTTTTTGGATCTTTTCTCTATCAAATTTAGTTAATAACTCATCATTTAATTTGAGAATAATTGAATGATCTCTCTCTTTTATAAGGTAATTCAACCGCTCTAAGGTATCTTCAATCAGAGTAGTTAAATCTCCCTCCATAAGATTTAATTTAATTTGATTCGTTTGCAAATTTGAACTTTCTAAAATTGTGTTGATGAGTGTTTCCAAACGTTCGCTACCATCCATTATTGCATTTAAATATGAAATAATGGTGTCATCCAATTTCTCTTTATATGTCCTTAATAACAAATCTGTATATCCTTTAACTGGAATTAATGGAGTTTTAAGTTCATGAGAAATACGATATAATAATTCTGTTTTTAATTTATTTATCTCTTGTAACTTTAAATTTAATTGATGTAGATTTTGCTCTAATTCTTGTTTAATAGTTATATCTACAGAAGGCTCCTCAAAGCCAATTGAATTCCCATCTTTACCTATTGTTTTTTTAAAAGTAGAAATAAATTTTGTTAAAGTAAAAACAGCGGGCTTTCCCAAGAAAAGAAATCTTCGTCCATAAGAATGAACCCATATCTTAATTCCATTTTTACGATATAGTGGATAGGTGTTATCTAATGATTCTTGAGATCCTCTTTCTACACCCTGATAATTTAATTTTAATAAAGAACGATATTCAGAAGATATAATGTTCAATATATCATAAACAGTCATATTCATTAATTCAGAAAAACTGTATCCAGTTATTTCTGACAAATAATTATTTACATATTTTATTCTATTATCCTGAAAAATGGAAATTCCGAGTAAGGGATTTTCATCCAGAAGTTGGTCAAGATCTAAATCAAAATTTATCTCACTACTTTCGATTTTTTCCGCATTATAATTTGATTTAACAACCTCTGTGTAATCTTGTACCATTATTAACAGAGACAATTTATCTTGAAAATCAATTGTTTTAAAGCGTAATTTTATATATTTAATTCTTCCTAAATTTAGCAGAATTCTACAATTAAGGAAGGTAATAGAACTTTTTTTATTTTCCAAAGAAAATTTTATCTTTTTCTTGACAAGATTCAAATCTTTAGGATGAATTACATTAAAGAAATTAAATTCTTCTTCATTTAACAGATTTTCTATGGGAATTTCTAATATTTCGGCTAATTCTTGATTTCCATATACAATTACATTATTTTGGATTAATCCAAGGCCTATCAAATCATTATCTGAGGCGATCATTTCAATTCCTTTAAAAACTAGATTTGAATTCTTATGATCCATAAATTTTGCCTTTTGATTTTTTTTATAATATACTTAAAAAAATAACCCCAAAATATAAGAAAGTTGTGTTCAAATAATATACAACTATGTAATTTATATCAAAAAAGATTTATGAATCAAACTTTCTTAACACAATTTCGTACTTATGGAACAAAAGGAAAAAAAGGGGATTGGGATCAATCCTTTGCAAAGGATAAAAGATTTTTTATTCATTTTAACTGTCATAATTATCTATAAATTCATAACTCATACTATTTTTAATTATAATATTATTAAAAAATACTCATAAAATTATGAATCCGCAAGACATCCTTGTATATGTCAGTTTAGGAGTTTCAGTTGCTGTACTTTTCTTCATAATCTGGGATCACATAAAAGATGATAGGATTTTATCCCGCGAAGTTCAGGATTTTTATACTGATATTGAAATGTTAATATTCACTAATCTACAAGTAAAATATTATGAAATATTACAAACAAGCAAAGGAGAAATGGAAGATCAAGAGCTTAAAACATTAATGAAAAACAAAAATCGAGATATAATTCAAAAAAGCTATTTAAATGCAAAAATTAATCAAAATTTTAAGTTATTTGCGCAGTACCTCGGTTTAACTCATAATAAGGAAAATGATGCATATTTAAATGGAACTATCTATATTTTAAAAACTGATGGCAGCTTATTAAAGAGAAATATAGAATTTAATACTGAGGAAAATATAATAAATTCATACACTGAAATCAAACCCGAGCAAATTAAAGAATTATCGATTTATCTTAATAGTTTACGTTTTTACTGGAAGAAAAAATATTATAAAGCGATATTTCGACCCCATTTACACCAAAAAATAGTTTTTGATGATTTACTTGGGTATTTAAAACCATTAGACCAAAAAAAGAAAAAGTATTTTGGTATAATTCGAAAAAAAAGTATCTAATCATCATTACAAAGTATTTATATAAATAATGGATTCTTTCTTTAAAAATAATTTAAAAACGAAAAAAGTTATTATTAAAATAATTTGGGATGAAAATAGGAGGAAATGATAAAATGCTATTCCAAAATATTATTGATATCATATTTGGATGGATTTATGATAATTTATTCAACATTTTTTTAGTTGTAATTGCAATAATAATCGGATGGATAATTTACGTAATTTTTAAAAAACAAGTTAAAAGACTTCAAAGACAAGAAAAATTAGAGGAACAAACTGCAAGAAATTTACAGAGAATCATAAAAATAGTAATAATATTAATTATCATTAGCATGATTCTTGTCCAATTCGTAGAGGCAATTGGTTTAATTACTTCTTTGTTTACACTTGTTGGAGGGACTATTATTGGCTTTGCCGCAATCAATACATTTGGAAATGCAATTGCGGGAATTATAATTATGTCAAGTAGACCCTTTGTTGTTGGTGATTATATAATATATAATAATAAAATCGCGAGAGTTCATGAAATCAAATTAATTTATACAATATTAATTGATTTCGATGGTATAAAGATTTCAGTTCCTAATCAGAAGTTAATCTCAGAAGAAACTGAAAATCTTGGCAAGAAAGATGTAATTAGAAGAAGAATTAAAATTACTGCAGATTATACTGAAGATCATGAAAAAGTAGAGAAAGCTTTATTAGAAGCGGCAGACTCAATCCCAGAAGTACTAAAAGATCCTAAACCATTTGTTGGGATAACAGAATTTCAAAATTTTGCTGTTGAATATACTCTTTTCATATTTATTCATGATATAAGGTTAGTAATGAAAATTTTAGCTGATTTAAGGTTAAGTATCTTGAATTCTATGAAAAGATATGGCATTGATATTAGCACTCCAAATATAATTAAAAGTATTGAATCCTCAAAATAATTAAGTTATAGTTTTATTAACTAAAAACTAGGGATTTACAAATACTCAAATAAATTAACAATGACTTGAAAGTATTCTGCCTCACCTAACATTTTAAGGTTAAATCATATATAAATGGGTATTAGATGATTTTATACATAATATTTCTATTTTATTAATCATGGTAGATAGTAAGATAAAAACAATTATTTTTGATTTAGGAGGGGTGTATTTTACACCAGGTTCTTTTTTAGCCATAGAGAAGATTAAAGAGATTTATGACATTGAAAATGAACAATTACTAAGAGAATTTTTTAGTGATAATCCAAATTCTGAAGGAAATCTTTTAAGGAGAGGGTTAATGACTATTGATGAATTTGAGGAAAAACTATTCATTAAATTAGGAATTAACAAAAGAGAAAAAAAGCATACGCGATACATTTGGTTTGGTTCATATTGTATTCACTATGGTATTGAGGATTTAATAAAGAAATTGAAAAAAGAAAAATATAGACTATTAATATTTAGTGGAAATATTAGAGAACGTATAGATTATTTGGAAAAAAAGTGTGGGTTTTTAAAATATTTTGATGATGCGGTATTAAGTTTTGATTATAAAATGAATAAAGATGACATTGAGTTTTATAAAGAGCTCATCAAACATTTAGAATGTGAGCCTTCTGAAGCGATTTTGATTGATGATGAGAAGAAAAATTTACAAATTGCGAGATCTTTAGGGTTCAAAGGAATACATTATTACTATACCGAAAAATTAATAGAAGATCTAAAAAAGTATGGAATAAATATTGAAAGTTAATGCATTTTAAGTGTTAAGGTTTGCTAAAAAAAATATTAGAAAAGCTTTATTTTTAAAGCTGAACTATTAATTTATTAGTTAAAAACAACAATATAGTATTTAAGTGAAATTTTATGAGGAGATTATCTCGACCTTTACATAGAATGATTCCTTCTGGTAAAAGGAAGAAAAAGGTTGGACTTCCTCCAGGAACTCTAATTTATACAGGAGATAAAGTAAAAGAAAAAACAAAAGTTAAGGTAACGGATTATACTGAAAACCGTTTTATTATCCAAGAATTTGAGGATATTCAAATTGATCTTACTGAAATTGGGAAATCTTTCATTAGATGGATTGATGTATATGGTCTTGCAGAGGTAAAAATCATTGAAGAGATTGGTCGCCAATTTGATTTACATCCTCTCATATTGGAAGATATTTTAAATCCAAATCAAAGACCTAAATTAGAAGATTATGGAAACTTTATTTTTGCAGTATTAAAAAAATTAAGTTGGAATCAAGAACAAGAGGATTTTGAATATGAACAAATTAGTTTAATTTTAGGAGAAAATTATGTAATATCATTCCAAGAGAGAGATACTAATCTTTTTAATCCTATTTATGAGAGGATACAAGTTCCAAAAGGAAGGGTTCGATTGATGGGGGCAGATTATCTCTTTTACGTTTTAATTGATATTATAGTAGATAATTATTTTATAGTTTTGGAAAAAGTAGGCGAGGATATAGAGAATATTGAAGATATGTTAATAAAAAAACCTGAACCAGAAACTTTGCAGCTTATTTATCGATTGAAAAGGTCTTCAATTGAATTAAGAAAATCAATTTGGCCAATAAGAGAAGTGGTCAATAAATTGCAGCGTGAACAATCAAAATTAATCAGAGATGATTTACAAATTTATTTAAGGGATATATACGACCATATTTTTAGAATTAGTGATCTTCTAGAAAATTATCGGGATATCATTTTTGGAATGTTGGATATGTACTTATCTAGTGTTAGCAATAGAATGAATGATATTATGAAAGTTTTGACGATTATATCAACAATTTTCATACCATTATCCTTTTTAGCAGGTTTTTATGGTATGAATTTTCTTTTTATGCCCGAATTTTCCTCTCCCTTCGCATACCCCATTTTAATAGTCATAATGGCGTTAATAGCTCTTACTATGTTGTATTTCTTTAAAAGAAAAAAATGGATTTAAGAAATCAGCAAAATTCTTTATGCTTTATTATTTCATTTTAAGCTGCCTTTTATCTACATAGAAACCCAGGAATTCAAAATCATCCCGCTACAATAACTCCAGGATGTCTAATTTTTTCTCTTTCAGCAAGCTTTAATGATAACTCCTTCTTAAATTCAGCAAGTTTATTTTCTTTTTTCTTAATATTCTTTTCTTTTTCCAGAACATCATTCTTTTGTTTTATTAAATGTTCTTTTTGCTTTTCTATATTACTTTTAGCGTTTAATATTTTATTTTCTGATGTAGGGCCTCGTGCTAGTTTAAGATATACATTTTGTTTTTTAGCTAACTTCTCTCGAGCTTTTGCTACATCTAATTTTTCCTCAGATAATTTTAATTTTTGTTCAGCTATTTCTTTTTCAACTGATACAATTTTTTTATTTACTTCAGCAATTTCTTGTTGATTTTTTGAAATTTGCTCATTGTAAATAGCATAATCATTTTCATTTTTTAACTCTTCTTCTGAAAAGTCCAAAATTTGACTTTTTTTAATTTCAGATTTCTCTTTTGCTAATGTTCTTCTCTTTTCAGCTAAATCATTTTTGATTTCAGCGATTTCATATTCAATTTGTAACAATGTTTCTCTAGCTTTAGACTTTTTAATTTCAGCTATAGCATTAATTTTTGATTTTTGGGCTAATTCTTTTTCAAATTGAGCTATTTTAAAATTATTTTGCGCTTCTTTCTCTACTATACTTATATCTTCCATAGGTTTATACCTTTAAAAATTGTTATAAATATTGAATTTACTAACAAATCTTAGCTATTATGGATAATATTTAAATTTAATTTGAATAACAACTAAAATTTGATTTTAAAGATCTTTTCTCATTCAATGTTAAAATTCTTTAGTTGGGTTCAATTATAGACTCGGTTTTTTTATACAAATTTGTGGTGGTAATCTAATTTTACTTAATTATTAATTAAAAGAATTTTTAATAGAATGATAGATTAATATTTTCTTATAAAATTATAAATTAATTTCTGCAATGTGAGAGCTCTGATGGATAAAAAAAAAGTACTTTACATTACTGGATTAGTAAATATCGTAATATTGATAGCTATATTAATTAATATTATTGTAGTTTTCCCTTTAACCGCTGAAAATGCATGGATTTATGGTTTATACATAATTGTTGCTGGCTTAAGCACATATTTAATTGGTCTATTTCTTGTTGAAGGATACCGTTTGGAAACAATAGGAACTGTCGTTGTAATTATCGGTGAAATTTTTGTAATATCTTTTTTTGCCTTAGCATTAAGGAGCATATGGGTTAGTGTATTTGTTATATTTCCGGTAATTACATTTTCTGTTCTTATCATTATAGCATATTATCATAGTAAGGAGATTCTTCCTAATCGAAATGCGTATAATATCTCATTGATGTTAATCTCTGGATCTTTCTTTTTCTTAATGGTCGAAGCTGCATTTAGAATTCCCGATTTCTTTCAAGCAACAAATATCCCTATCTGGGCATTGATTTTAATTGCAGGTGGATTACTGATCTATGTTTTCACAACATGGAAAATTCTTGAAAAACCTAGTTATATCATGGCTTTAACTGGAGCATTTATAATAAATATTGGAGTACTTATGATTGAGCTTCACTACGGTTTACATGAGATCACAGGTATTTTTATGTTAATATTTCTTCCCCCTGCTGCTGTTTTTCTATTATTAATCTATATTAATTATAAAATATCTCCCTATGACTAATATAGTTTAAATTTATTGCTGCTTTCCATATTTTATTGATTTTTTAATCTTTTAATCAGAATAACCTTTACTTAATTTTAAATTCTAAATGAATTAAATTAGATGTTTTTTCCTCTATTTTTGTAGTAAAATCTAATTCAAAATATTTTGTTAAGAGATATTTGTAAAATTGGGTAAAAAAATTTGAATAAACTTCGTCCATATCATGCAACCCCCTAAATATGAAAGAATTATCCCTTGTTTGAATATCAAGTGTATTAAACCACTTTAATCCATTTTTACCAAAAAAATTAATTAAAAAAGCAGAATATAATTTTAAGGTTTCTTCATTCATCGGTTTTGCTGTTGAGAATTTCATAATATCTGAGAATAAATCTGCAAAATCTTTGGCAATAATATCTAAAGTTTGATCATCCAATTTTGAAAGGATTTTAGAAAATATCGATTTAGATATCATGATCATATCATTAGTTTGATTAAATAATTCTAGATTAAGCCATTGCTCAATAGCATCTTTTGCAACTAATCCACGTGTTTTATTTTCCTGTTTTGCAATAAGTTCTAATTTATTAATTATCTCTTCTGAAAGTCTAAATCCAAGAAAATTACTTTTTTTCTTTAATTGTTTTTTTGCCATTTCGAAAAATTGTACTTTTTCAAACTCGGTTTTCTTTTCCTATAAAAATATATGATATCAACGTATATAAAGTTGTCGATCCTCTCTCCTGTTTTCATATGAAAACATTTAAATACCATGCAATAATTATAAAGTAATAAATATGGAATAATAAAAAATAGGAGGAACTTAACTAAAAATGAAAGGAGATTCCAAAGGAAAGAAAAAGGATTATGATGACGATGATTATGATGATGAAAATGACGGATACTATGAAGATAATGATTTTGAGGATGAAGAGGAAGAAGAAGATTTAGAGGATGAAGAGGAAGAAGAAGATTTAGAGGATTATGATGAAGAAGATCAAGAGAGTTTTGATGAAATATATAGTTAATCCAACTATAATTATAGAATTTATTGAAAAATATAAATAGGAAATTACAAATTTAAACACAAAAAAAGATGTGATTTTATGGAAGAAGTTAAAAGTATTGAAAAATTGGCTGAAGAAAATTCAAATTTAGCGGAAATTGAAAAAGAATCAGCTGGTGAAATGAAAACGTTAGCTAAACAATCCGTAAAAAGAGCAAAAGCTATAGAAATGCTTGCTAGACATGAAATTGGTATAGCAAAGACACGTGAGAGACTAGCTGAGAAAAGTAAGAAAGTTGTTGAAAAAAAAGAAAAGTTAAAGGATCTTTTGAAAATTAATAATGAAATATTAAAAGCCGAGAAAAGTCAAGCCATTTACAATGAGAAATTAGCAGAAATTCAGACAGAGATCGCTGAAATTCAAAAAAAGATTGCTAAAATTGAAACAGATATAACTGAAATCCGATTAAAAATTGCCAATAAGAAACTTTTTGAAGGTAAAGAAAGAGGTAATTTAGCAAAAAAACAATTAACTTATGTAAAATTGGTAAATAGTAATGCACCTAATGAGAAAATATCCAAAGCAAAGGAGACGTATCTCAAAATTCAGAATGGCTTAACTAAGCTTGAAACTGATACTATAGAATTAAATAAAAATATTGTAGAAAAACAAAATAAATTAGCTGATCTTAAGAAAGAACACTCAGAAAAATTAGCTGAACGTGAAAAAATTAGACCTGTACAACCAAGTCTTTAAATATATAATTATATCAATTTTTTTATTTTAAAATTAAATTATATATAGTTTGATTTTTTAATTGAAATAGGCTAAACATTGTATAAAGTAACCAAAAATAATAAGTTGGAAGAAAGCAAATGTTAAATTTGATTATTCTAATTGGACTTTTAATTGGGGTTTTAGTAATATCTTTGATAATAATTTTATACATATTTATCGAACATCTGAAAAAAGAATCAAATGAATTCTTTATCTTGCTTATTATTGTAAGCATTGCAATAATTTTACTAATTCCTATAATACTAGGGATGAGTGAAAAATTACTTTAGTAAAACTTTTCTTTTCTTGCTTATTTTTTTTCTATTTTTTTCTTTAACTGCACAATTTCAAGTTCTCTTTTCTCTATGTCACGATTTAAATTTTTACATTCAAGATCTAAATCATTTAGATCTTTAGTGAATTTCTTTTTGTCCCCCTCGAGCATTCCTTCTTCAATCTTTTTTAATTCTTCTTCTAATTTTTCAATATTTAATTTTTTCTCTTTAATCACTTCTTTTAAATGTTTGATCTCCTCTTCTTTTGCGATTATATCTTGTACTATCAGTTCCTTTTCATCCATATCAATTAATTCTTCAATTCTAGTTATATATCTTTTTATCGCTGTTAACTTTAATTCTTTTTCTTCCTCTTTCCTAAAAAAAAGAGCAATATTACTATCCTCACCAAGCTTCAATATAATAATAGAAATATCATCAGTTTCAAAAATTATTTTTTTATAATTATCGAAATTATAATTACAAATATTATATAGTTTTTTTATATGACTCAAGATTTCTGCTAAGTTTTCGCCTAATTTTGGTATATTAATTTCTTGTTCAAGTGTAGTTTGAAAAACAATACCATTATTATAGAACATTGCAACGTGTAATACTTCAGGTAATGCATTTTTAATCCTTGTTATATTTTTAAAAACTATTTTAAATCACCCAATAAATATTAACAACTTTTTTTTAAAAAAACTATTTAATTATTAAGTTCCTTATTTTTCCAATTAAAATATCTATTTTAGAAGATTCTCCTTTTCTTGAACTTAATTTTTGCAGAAGATAAAAAATTAATATAACTAAACCAACAACCAAAAGTATGACAATCCCCACAAAAAATTGATAGATTAATGTATAATAGAGAGTAACAATTAACAATTGATAATTAGTTGTAAAGAAGCCTAATTTGAAGAATTGTCTCATTTTAATTGGTCTTTTATTTTGTTCAGCAATATTCATAACAAGAATATTATCACCCATAGGAGTTAAATTATCACCCCAATTAGCCCCTAATGCTAAACTATAGAAAGGTTGATTAATATCTGTAATGGAAGGGATTAATGGCATATTATCAATTACAGGGATTAATATTTTAGTAATGGGAATATTATCAATATTGCTACTTAGATATGCAGAAAACCAAATTATAACCAAGATCTGGCTTAATGGATTTACTCCAGCAATAAATGAAAGTCCTCCTCCAATTAAACTTAAAAGTCCTACATATTCAACACCCCCTGAAATAATAAATATACCAAGGAGATAGAGTATTAATTCTAAATCAATTTTAGAAATTATGTCTTTAGGATTTAACCTACTTGTGATGATTAATATTAAGGCAACCGTCAATGCAATAATATCAATTGAAATAATTGTAGGTGGAATTATGATAAAAAGTATGAGAGTAACTGCGAGACCAATAGCTGATTTATAAAGAAGCGATTTATTTTGGACAAAATTCCAGATATTAATTTCTTTTAAAATCTGAAATCCTCCAGCTGGAATTTCTAGATCTTTCTTATATAAAAAAATGAAAAATAGCAAGGTTAATGGAAACATCAATAGAGATATTAACCCTACATTAAGAAAGAAATCAATAAATAAAATACTTTTATAACTGGTTATCAATATATTTGGAATTGAAGAAATGGAAAAAAATGTCCCCCCAATGTTTACCAATATTGCTTGTGTTAATATATATGGGGAAGGGTTTATATTCAAAATTCTTGAGACTGTAATGATAAGAGGAATTAATATAATTACTGTTAATATATTATTTAATACAGAAGATAAAATAACTGTTATAACTGAAAAAATTGTTAACAAATAGATTGGTTTTTCTCCTGTTAATTTAATCAAAGTTATAGAAATGAATTGAAATAACCCTGCTTCATGAGCTATTTGTACTATAATCATCATACTTAATATTAAAATTAAAGAATGTAAGTTAACAAATCCATCAATAGGCGTACCAAATAAAAATTCTACGATTATAGGAAACTCTAACCCCTCAATAAAAATTAATGTGAGATATACAATTAGAGCGCCTATTAATGAGGCGATTGCTCTATTTAGTTTATTTGTTAAGATTAATAGAACGACTCCTATGAAACATGCAGTAATAATAATAACACTAATCATGATATATTCTCATTTTGTTCATTAAATAAATAATTTTTAAATTGCTTTATTATAATATGAAATCATTAATCTTTTTGCTGTTTAATCCTACAAATCCACTTTTAATCGTGAGTCATACATGAAAATAAAAATATTTTATTTTCTATCAGTAATTACGCGTACTTCTGAAAGAGGAATATAATTGATATTCTCATTTTTATCTTCTAATAAAATTATATCTGATTCAGTTATAGAATTAATTTTTCCAGCAAACTCTTTACCCAAATTTTTAATATATACGTAGACATAACTGTCTATTAATCCTTCTACAATTTTTCTTGGAATTATTTTTTTATTTTTTAGTGTGTTTTTATTAATTTCATTATCTTTCTCTTTTTTTAAATTTTAAGAAAAAAATATGAACTTTAATGGGGATTTTGAGAATTCTCTCTTGACTTATATGAGTAACCAGAATATCTTGATCTTCTAAAGCTTTAATAGATTTCTATTAATAAAATAATATATTACACCCTTGAAACATAAAATCGAAACTTTTTGCCATCAATCTGCCATGCTTCAAAAAAATCAAATGGAACTTTTTTATCCCATAAATTCTCTATATTTTCAATTTCCTTATAGAGATCAGTCAAAAGTGTAATGTCGCACGGAAAATTTCTATGGGATGGATATAGTTCAAGATTCTTTTGCTTTTCACATAATTCTATTAATTTAGAGAGAGATTTAAGGACTTCATGCAAATTTTCTTTTTTAGGTAAGAATTGATCTCCATAATAAGCTACATCACTTGTAAAAAGTTCACCATTGGAGGTTAATAGGCATATTGAACCAGGCGAATGTCCAGGACAATGAATTATTCTTATTTCAATTTCACCTAGATCAAAAATATCTCCATCTTTTAGAGGTTTAATTATTTTAGCTGGAGGTATTAAATAATTCTGTTCCGCATATATCTTTACGATCTTATTGGGAGAATCTTTAAAATACGAGACATCATAAGGTTTTGATACTATTTCTACTTCATTTTCATGGATATATACCTCTTCAAATTCAGCATTACCTAGAGGGTGATCCCAATGATAATGAGTATTAAAAACCAAGAGTTTTCTTTTTCCGATTAACTCATCTATTATTGGTTTTAAAGGGGAAAGTCCACATCCCGTATCAAGTAAAAGAGCAGTATGATCCCCTAGTAGTACATATATGTTAAGAGGATCATTTGTATAAACAGGATGAACCAGCGAGATATTTTCTTTTATTACATATAAATAATCTTTAATCTTTGAAATCTCAAAATGTTGATTGGCACTTATCATATTTTAAGTAATGTTTATAACAGATTTAATTCTAATGACTTAATTGCTACTCAAATTCTTGACAGAATTGTGAAAATTCTAATAAAACTATATTAACAGCTTTATCAAATGTAGAATACAAAATAATGAATTAATTAATAAATAAGATTTCAGTGAAATTTTATGGTCTTAAATGAACTGGAAATATTACATGGAAGTTTAACGATACTTTTCGTAGTAATCTCGATAATTCTGGGAATAAGAATAATGTCAAGATATTTTGAGCGAAAAAGAATTGAATTCTTACTGTTTGGAATATTCTGGTGTGGCATGGTAACTCCATGGATTCCAAATATAATCACTTTCATAATGGTCCTAGCAACCGGTGGAGCTATCGATATAGCAATATATGTAGTTATTGGTATTGCCTTTTTGCCAATAGCAATTACTATAGGGCTTATTGCTTTTCTAAAAGTTTTGCCGTTATCTAAACGAAATAAAAAAGTCTTTTTTATAATAGATGTTTCTGCAAATATTGCTTATGAGATCTATTTCTTTATCTTTCTCTTTATAGATTTATCTTTTATTGCTTCATATCAAGAAGTTTTTATTATGGATTGGTCCATTCCGAGTCAGATATATTTTATCTTTAGTTTGATAGTCTTTTTATTAGTTGGTATTCCATTTTCAAGAATTTCATTACGTTCCGAAGATCCTGATATCCACGTGAAGGGTAGATTTCTCTTGATAGCTTTCCTTTCTTTTACTATTGGTACAGTTTTAGATTTCGCATTATCTAATCCAATTACCTATCTTATTGCTAGGTTAATCTTATTGTCGAGCACAATTGAGTTTTATATTGGTTTAGTATTACCAAAATGGGTAAAAAAGCTCTTAAAAATGGAATAATTAATAATTAATAAATATTTTTTTCCTTTTTCCTTTAATTTGATATATATTATAGACATTTAAAATTATTAAAAGGAAAAATTGAATAGATTATTTCTATTCACGATAATCTACACTTGGAAGTTTACTAATAGAGTAAGGCAAATACGCATCATCAGGAATAGGATCAATGTAATACTTTCTGAAACTTGAATCTTGCATTCTACAGAATGGGCTTCGATGATTATAAGCGGGGTGTTTTACCATTCGCATCCATATCTTTTTTAATGACTCTTTTCGAACATTTCCAAAAGAAAGAGGAGCGAAATCACAAGGACAAATATCTCCATAAGCAGAAGCATAGAACTGAATATTTGCTCCTAAACATCCTATTCCCGATAAATATGCCTCTACAGAATTTTGCCAACTTTGGGACGAAAGCGGCGGTAGCTCACTGCTTCTGAATTTTTCAGCAGAGAATTGATGTAGCACTTCTCTCTGTTCAAATGTTAACATTTCACTTGTATCATGTAACATTTTTCCCGTCGGTACACAATCGAAAAGTAGGATATTTTGAACCCCTAATTCTTTCCCATACTTATATAGCTGTTGATATATACCTCGATCGGCACCCGTGTGGGTAGCATAACTAGAAAATCCCACAAAAATTCCTTTTGATTTAGCTTTTAAAAGACCTTCGATTGCAATCTCGAAGAGCCCAGGTCTTCTTCGTAAAGTATCATGTTCTTCTGGATTAGGCGAATCTATACTTAAAAAAACTGAATAGAGACCTGCATCCGCTAGTTTCTCCACATTTTCATCTGTGAGAAACTCTCCATTTGTAAACATCATTGGCATTGCTTTTTTGGTATCTACATAAGAAATAAGCTCGAAAATGTCTTCACGTAATAAAGGTTCTCCTCCAGTAAAGGTAATTATAGATACTCCTAAATTCTGAGCTTCATCTATTAGTTTTTTCGCCTCTTCTGTCGTAAGTTCTTTCTGATCTTTCCTAAAATGCTTTCCTGCACTGCAGTGAATACAATTACATTGACAATTATAAGAAACAGCGAAAGTCATTGCTAATGGAAATGGATAAGGCATTAATTGTGATTTTATTAATCCTTTTAAAGCACGAAACATTGGTTTACTTCCAACTGGCGGAGCAAATGTATTTGCTACCCGATACTTTCCTTTCCACTTACCAATATTACTATACTGTTTATAGAAGTTAGCTTGTAAGAGGAGCATAAAAACTAAACGGTATACTACAAATTTATCGAGGATAGGATTAAGAATCCCTGAACCTTTTACTTGGCCGTTTTCAAGCTTTTTATAACTTATGAGATTCCTCCCAAAAAGTTTTAAAAAAACTTGTTCAATTTCCATTGAAATTTCATTCCTCTTAATATTATAATTTTTTATTAAACAATTTAAAAAACAAGAATAAACAATATTTCCTTTTTTTTTAATTTTGCTTAAAAACTTATTTATTTAATTAATTAGTTAATATATAATTTAATTTCAAAACTATATAAAAATTATGTAAAGAAGGGCATTTTTTTAATTTGCAGATAACAAAAAGATAGAAGCTACAATATTATCAAATTCAATACTTATCATTTAGTAAAATATCGATCTGTAGCAATGTCTAATTTTAATATACTAAATCAACTTAAAAATATTTAAAAATTTTGTAAAAAAAATAAATCATTTTAAGAAAGGTATTATAAATGAACGAAAAAACTACGTTATTTAAAATATTCGCTGTTATAGGGTTACTAGTTGGTGTAGGTGGAGTAGCTACTAGTACAATTTCATGGATAAATATAGGAATTGCTCAAGAACGAATAAAAGATTTAGAAGGTAAAATTTATACACAGAATCAATGGTATAAACATTCAATTGGAACAGCTTCACTTTCTTCTGAATATGTTATTTTAGATGATTTAAATATTTCTTTTGACGTTGAAGAAAATGAAAGTGTTTATTTTTCTTTTATGGCTATATGTTGTCTTCATCCAGCAGCTAATAATGATTCGAATGTTTTTGCAAAACTTTATTTAGATGGATTTGATACAGGAATATATGGTGCTACTCATGTCACAGATGGAGTAAACCTTTGGGAGTATAGAATGATCTGTTTTCAACACTATATTGCTGATCTCGCATTTGGTTATCATGTTGCTCAAATCGCTGTGAAAGGGGAACCTGAAGCTAGTTTTATCTATTGGAATTCTCTTTTCATACAAGCAATTCTTTCTTATTAAATAATTAATTTTTTCTTATTTTATTGCTGCATTAATTTGATTTTATGATCATGGTATAAAACCTATAAAAATATAGGATTTCATAATAACTAAAATTGAATAAATCGATGTCATGAATCGTACTGAGTTAAAAATTTAATAAAATATAATTATGATTATTAACTAGTTTTTTAAAATATATAACTTCATTAATTGGATTTTAATAAAAGAGTAAACAATTGGTTGATTTATTATGGATTTCGCGTTAACCGAAAAACAAAAAACTTTAAAAAAAGTTACAAGAGAATTCTGTGAAAAATATATTGCTCCTGTGGCTCAAGAAAGCGATCAGAAACAAGAATTAGACCCAAAAGTTATGGAAAAGATGAAAGAAATGAACTACTTTGGCACTTGTGTTCCAGAAGAATATGGTGGAGCTGGACTTCATAATGATACAGTAAGTTTTTGTGTTATAACTGAAGAAATCGGACGTATTGATGCATCTTGGTCCATTACTACAGGAGTACACTGTTCAGTTGTTGCAAGTCCACTTTATAGATTTGGAACAGAAGACCAAAAGCAAAGATTTTTAATTGATTTAGCTAGGGGGAATAAAGTCGGAGCATTTTGTTTAACAGAAGCAAATGCGGGGTCAGATGCAGCTGGAGTGCAATTAAAAGCCGAAAAGGATGGAGATGAATGGATTTTAAATGGAAGTAAGATTTTTGCAACGAATGGGGGTATTGCTAAAACTCTATTAGTTGTAGCGAAAACGGGAGAAGTTGATAAACGTAAAGAGTTGACTATTTTCATTGTTGATACTAATACTCCTGGTTATTCTGTTGGTGTAAAAGAAGATAAATTAGGGGTTCGAGGCTCAGATACATCAGAATTGGTTTTTCAGGATGTTCGTGTTCCAGAAGACAATATTTTGGGTAAGAGAGGAGAGGGATTTAAATTAGCTATGCAAACATTAGATTTTGGAAGGATTTCTATCGCTGCTCAATGTGTTGGATTAGGTCAAGCAGCATTAGAGGCTTCTATTAAATATGCAAATGAGAGAGTTCAATTTGGACAACCAATAGGACGGTTTCAAGGGATACAATGGATGATATCGAATATGGCATGTGCTGTTGAGTCTGGACGTTTAATTACTTATAAAGCTGCGTATTTATGTGATAAAGGAAAAGAGTATGGATATACAAGTTCGATGGCAAAATTAGTGGCATCCGAAGCAGCAATGCAAGCAGCTCATGATGCAGTTCAGATACATGGCGGCTATGGATTAATGAAAGCTTATCCTGTTGAAAGATATTTCCGAGATGCAAAGATGGGAGAGATTTATGAAGGGACTTCCGAAATTCAGAGATTGGTAATAGCCAATCACCTATTACGAAAAGGAATTCAATAATGGGAGAAAATTTTCAAATTTTTGTTTGTATAAAACAGGTACCAGGTGTACCTGAGGTTAAGATAGACCCTAAAACTAATACACTTATTAGAGAAGGTATTTCATCTATCACCAACCCACTTGATAAAAATGCGGTTGAATTAGCCCTTTCAATAAAAGAAAAGCATGGAGCTGAAATAATAGCACTTAGTATGGGGCCACCTCAAGCAGAAGAAGTGTTGCGAGAAGCTTTAGCGATGGGAGTAGATAAGGCATATTTGTTAACTGATAGGCTTTTTGCAGGAGCAGACACATTAGCAACTTCCTATACATTGTCTCTAGCAATTAAAAAAATTCTAAAGGAGTCCAAAAATAAATTTAAATTTCTTGTTATTTGCGGCACAAATGCAATAGATGGAGATACAGCTCAGGTTGGAGCGATGATTGCTGAAGAATTAGGAATACCACAAGTCACTTATGTTCAAAAATTTGAATTGAAAGAAGGCATAATAATTGTTCAAAGAGCCTTCAGAAAAGAAGAAGTGGTAATCATCGAATCAAAATTACCGGCCTTAATTTCTGTGCTTAAGGAGATAAATATCCCTAGATATCCAAGTATGTTTGGAATAATGACCGCTTATGAAAAAAAGAAGGTTCCCTATTTAGATGCAAAGGCTCTAAATGCTGAGGAAAATAAAATAGGTTTAAAGGGTTCAATGACAGAAGTTTGGAAGATATTTATTCCAGAGAGAAAAGGAGAACGAATAATCCTAGAAGGTACAACTGGGGAAATAACACAAAAATTGTTGACAAATCTAAAGAATGATAAAGTAATATAAGAGGATTTAAAGATTGAGTATAATAGTTGAAGATGATAATTGTACTGGATGCGCAAGTTGTGTAGATAGTTGCCCTTATGGAGGAATTGAGATAATTGATAATAAAGCAGTGATAAATGAAAAATGTAATTTATGTGGTGCTTGTGTAGAAGTCTGTCCTGTTGAAGCTATTACTATAGAGAAAGAGATAATTGAGAAAAGGGATCTTTCGGATTATAGAGGAATTTGGGTCATAGCTGAACATTATAAGAATGAAATTCACCCAGTAGCATTCCAACTATTGGGTAAGGGAAGAGAATTAGCAGATTTATTAGAGGTAAGTTTATCACTAGTAGTTCTTGGTGCTGATTTTGATGAAACGCTAGATAGTTATGCAAAATATGGCGCTGATGAGATAATATATGTAAAATCATCAAAATTGAAGCATTATTACTCTGATTTATATGTCTACGCATTATCAGAATTGGTGCAGAAAGTTAAACCTGAAATTATCTTAATTGGAGCTACACCAACCGGAAGAGATTTTGCACCAAGGATGGCAAAAAGACTTAATGCTGGTTTAACAGCAGATTGTACTGGTTTAGATATTGATCTCTACACTCGAAATTTGTTACAAACACGCCCAACCTTTGGAGGAAATATCATGGCTACAATAAGAACTCCAAATAGCAGACCTCAAGTGGCAACTGTTAGACCTGGAACGTTTAAAGCATCTGAAAACGTAAAAAAGAAAGCAAAAATTAGAAAGATTGAATATGATTTTAAGGAAAAGGATTCAGTTACCAAAATCGTTAAAGTTTTAGAAAAAAATAAAGAACAAGTTAATCTTGAAGATGCTGATATAATTGTAGCGGGAGGGAGAGGGGTCGGTTCTAAAGCGAATTTTAAAATAATAGAAAAATTAGCTGAAGTATTAGGAGCTGAATTAGGAGGATCAAGAGTAACAGTTGAATTAAACTGGTTAAGTCAAGATAGACAAATAGGACAAACCGGAAAAACCGTTTCACCAAAATTGTATATTGCATGCGGAATCTCAGGAGCAATTCAACACTTAGTGGGTATGCAAAATTCTGAAATTATTGTAGCAATTAATAAAGATCCAAACGCACCTATTTTTAGTATAGCTCATTATGGAATAGTTGGTGATCTGCATGAAGTTGTACCTTCACTTATTAAAGAATTTATGAAAAGGAAAACTTCAGATTAACTTAAATTTCTTATAAGTAAATTAAATTTCATGAATTATCATTAATTGTTAATTAAATTAAATTTATAAAACTAAGATTTTCAATAATTTATAATATATAAAAAAAAAGAGAGTAATGGAATGCATTTTTATTATTCGTGGAGGAATAAATATGGCTTAGACATTCCACTACTAGAAAAAAAATGATTTTTTTCTATTATGCATCTAGTTAACTATCCTAATAAATCTTTCGTGAATCTCCTAAACGTTCTATTCCATTATTCCGTAAATATAATTGGTATGATAACATTATGAGATTATCTTATTATTATTTCTCTATTACATCCTTATTTCAGAAATAAAAGCGATAAGAGTTCATAAATTTAATTGAAAAATAAAATTTTTCTCTAACAAAAAACGAAATGAACCAATTTTTTTTAAAACATTTTTCCGAATTTTTTCATGAATTTTGTTACAACTTCATTTTGGTAAAAACAATTTTAAATTTTATTAAGATCTTAATAAGAATGAAATCCTTTTAAAATGACCAAAATACTTTGTTATTTAAAATTTAGGAGGTAAACGACGAAATAATTTATTAGTTTCTTCTGTTGTTGTTTTCTCCATTAATTTTCTATTTTTAATAAAAAACCATAATTTTTACTAGAAACTGATTATAGATTGAGATCCATATGAATTAATAAAAAATTTTCGGTTAACTTTTTACCAAGTCAATTGTAGGATTAATTATAAATCTATTTATTTCTTTATATTTCATACTTAAATTTGAAATATCCAAAAGAAAATGAATAATTATGTCAGAAACAGAATCAGAAAAAAAGCATTATTTACCCTTTGTAGGTCTTTTAGAGGATTATGTAGGTCGATCCCCATGGGATTATTATAGTTGGGGTCATATTGCCTTTGGAGTCGCTGCTTTTTCATTATTTTCGTTAATTATAACTTTATGGGAATTATTCACAGGTCCCGCTCCCATACCATGGTATTTTATTTTATTATTAGTATTGATATCAGGTGTAATATGGGAAATCTTTGAAAATACAATTCTTTGGAGATTAGGATTAAAATATGAAAATAGAAAGGATACTTTTATCAATGCATTTTTTGATGTCTTTTTTGTTCTTGTTGGTGGGATTGGGACTTGGTTACTCAAATGGATAATTATGGATGTAATTGGTGAACGAGGTCGTTGGTTTTATGTATCAGCACTTTGTCTTTTCCTTTTGATAATTATCGCTTACTTTATCGGTTTCTACATCACAAATCAGAGAACTAAGAAAGCTAGAAAAGAGTTAGGTAAAGTAATAAGTTAGAAATATTAATTTAATCCTATCATCTTCATTTTTTTAATGACTTATCATTTTCATATAAAATTCTAAGATTCTAAACCATATAGAGCTGCTCCTATTGCTCCTGTAAATTGTGGGAGTGGTGGAATTAATATATCCGCATTTAATTCATTTTTTAAAATTTCTCCAATGATACTATTATGGGCAATCAAACCACCAGTGAGAACCACGGTGCCTTCAATCTCAGTCATTTCAATTATTCTCTTTATTACTGAACCAAATGCACTCCTTATCAAATCTTCTACTTTTTCTCCATCTTTAATACGAGTAAGAATCTCTGTTTTTGCAAAAACAGTACAAAAGCTTGCGAGAGGAACCTTTGAGGTAGATTTTGCTGCTAAGTCATTTAAATCTTTTAGGGGGATATCAAGACGATAAGCAATCTCTTCTATAAATGCTCCAGTCCCTGCAGCACATTTTCTATTCATTTTAAACCTTACTATTTTGCCTTGATCATCTAGTTTAATGACTTTAGTATCTTGCCCGCCTATATCTATGACGGTAATAGATTTAGGAAAATAGAAGTATGTGCCTTTTGCATGACAACTTATTTCTGTTTTATAATTATTAGCAAAATCAACTTTATCTTTTCCATATCCTGTTGCTGTAATAGATTTTATATCAATTTTATCCAGTGAAGCATCTGAAATAACATTTTGAAAAACAATTTTACTAGAATCTTTTATTGAAGTACCAGTCCGTTTAACAAATGTACTTAAAATCTCTTTATTGCAATCAATGACTACTGATTTTACAAAGGATGTTCCTACATCGATACCAACAAAATACATTTCATTGCTCATAATTTAGCATTAATTAAGCTTATTTAATCATTATTTACTGGAGGTAATTCACAACCTTTGATTAAGGAAACAAATATTTTGTTGTATGGTGTTGGTATACCTTCGAGTTCACCGTATTCTACTATTTTTCCATTAAGAAACCCAATTTCTGAGGGATGTCCGGCATTAATATCAGCTTCCATTGAAACTCTATGGTGTCCTGCTTTATCTAGGTAGCTCATACATTTATCTAAAAAGTTAGTTTCAAAATTAAGACCTCGAGCATGGGCAACTTCAATTCCTTCTCGTAATATTTCTCGACAAATTTTTCTTGTATCTTCGAATTCCATTGTTTGTTTCATTGTTGTACGTGTGGTCACACAAACAGGACTTATTGTATTTAGTATACACTTTGTCCATTCATATTTTTTGATATTAGGGGTATAAATGGTTTTTAAATCTGCTGTATTTATCATTTCTGCTATTTTCTTGGCTTTTTCTTCAGCTTCTGCTGTTAATACCCCTACATAATTAGGTGGATTAAAGAATGACATTCTAATGACGCCATCCTCTACAATATTGCCAGCATAGTTAACAACAATACGAATTGTATTCTCTGCTCCAACATATTCAGCAATAAGCTCCTCTGTATCAAAACCATTCTGTAAACTAATTATTATTGTGTTAGGAGCCACAACTTTTTTAATTTGTGGCAAAATAGTCTGAAGATGAGATGCTTTTACAGCGATAAATAAAGAATCTATATCTTTATTTTTTAATTCATCTATCGAATAGCATAAGTTTTCTTTTAGGAATTTGACTTTAAAATTTTTAAGTTTGGTTAAAGTCAATCCTTTCTTTTTTATCTTATCTATATGCTTTTTATTAATATCAACAAGGACTAGATTGTGTCCAACTCTAGCAAGATGAGCAGCCAGAATTCCACCAGTTGGACCAATGCCTATTATTCCAATTTTAAATTGGTTATCCATATTTATTCCTCTTTAATTAACCATAAAAAATTCTATATTGATATCTCTAACATTTTTTTCATTAATTCTGATAATTTTTCTGCCGCAATTCTTCTTCTTTTCAGGTTAATGGTATTTACATCTAAATATTGAAGCGCTTCAGGGATGCAAAATTTTACACATAAAGGATCTCCATCACAAAGATCACATTTTAAAATTTTTCTATTCTTATCAATTCCAACTCCACCAAGTGGACAAAACATTACACAAAGTTTACATCCAACACATAAATCTTTATCTATAAGAACTGCACCCGTCTTCTGATCCCGACTTACAGCACCCATAGGACACACATTTTCACAAATAGGTGTCTCGCAATGTTGACAAATCATCGGTACATATAATCCCGCATTTTCCCATTTTACAATATGAATTCTTGCTCGAGAAGGATTACTAACTTTTTCATGAAAGAGCGAACATGCATTTTCACATAACCTGCATCCAGTGCATTTTTCTGGATCAACAAATAACATTTTTTGCATTTATTATCCCTCTATTTTAAATTATGTGAGTTGGTTCTTTTTCAATTCCAAGTCTTCGAAGGGATTCTTCAGTAGGAACTCCATTTTTATCCCAACCATGAAGCTTGTAGTGATCATCAAGCATTCCTTCAAATTTTTCTCTCTTAATTTTTAGTCCTTTCACTCGGGGTAGTCCTATAGGAGTTGGTTCTTCAAAGTATCTTTCTGGTAATCTATCATCTTTTCTTGAAAATCCTTCTCTATTATTAAACATTCTTTCAAGAGTGTAAATTCTTTCACCAATATCCATAAGTTGAGAGCTTGAAAACTGCAATCCTGAAGCTAAGTAGATTAACTTTGAATATTCTTCCCATTTTGGAGCATGAACAGCTAAAAAAACTGTCTGAAACTTGCATGTACCAATTGAATCTGTAACTGCATATAAGAGTTCTTGCCACCATACCATGCGACTTTTTCCTTGATATTCTCGATAATCCGAAGACATTTTTCCTCCATAAATCTCCTCTAAAAAGTCTTCTGGCAAACCATATAGATCAATAGCTGGACGTCCTCTCAAATGATCAGCGCCTCTTGTTGACGTGGCAATACCTAATGCTAAGCTAGGAGTAGCTCGTTCATCTGAATGTAAATTACTCATACCTTTTACTTCAATAGCATAGTATCTAGATTCTTCTCCTATTTTGGGAATTGCTATCTTAAAGCCATCAGCAAGAATAGCACCGAAACCTTCACGATGGGCAATTTTTCTAATTAATTCATAAAGAACTTCTTCATTACCCCATTCAAGTTTTAGTCCATCTGTCATCTTTTCAGTGAGTATTCCCTTCTCATACAATTCCATCGCCCAAGCGATAAGTCCTCCAGTTTCTAAAGTATCTAAGCCATATTTATTAACTAAGTGGTTTGCTATAAGAATTGTTTCCATTTTTTTACAATCAACCATAGTACCAAATGCGCCTAATGAAGTATATTCAGGTCCTTCAGCAAAAAAAGGAGCAAAAGAACCTTCTTTCAGAGTATAACGATGACGACAGCTCACAGGACATCCATAACAACCAGACATTCCAATTGTATATTTGTCCATTTCTTCAGGTTCAATATCCCAACCCTGCTCTAACTGATTTAATTGAAAATTTCTTGTCCTAATTAATCCCGTGGTATTTGTAGTACTATAAATGATAAGAGTCCCCCACTTTGATGCTGCCCTAGAATACCGATTTTTCATAACCATGTCAATCATCTCTTTACAATAGGACAATAATTCCTCTGGATAATTAAAATTAATGTCCATAGTTCCACGTGCAGCTATTGCTTTTAGATTTTTTGAGCCCATTACACAGCCCATACCAGTCCGCCCAGCAGAATTTTTCATGCCAGTTCTTATATTTGCAAAATGTACAAGATTTTCACCTGCTTTCCCTATTACTAATGATTTGATTTCCTCATCACCATGATCTGAGCGGATTAAACTTTGAGTTTCAAATGTATCTTTTCCCCAGAGATGGCTGGCATCTAATATCTCGATCTCTCCATCATGTATCCAAAGATAGCTTGGTTTCTCAGCTTTTCCCGTGATAACAAGATGATCGAACCCTGCCATTCTCATTTCAGGTGCAAAAAATCCTCCGATATTTGAATCACCAATAGCACCAGTTACAGGTGATTTTGCGGCAATATCGCATCTGCCGCTCCCCATTGCGGGGATTCCCGTCAATAAACCTGCACCTATAAGTAATACATTTTCAGGACTTAGAGGATCAATTCCTGGTGAGAGGTGATTGTATAGAAGATACATATTTATCCCCCTACCGCCTAAAAATTGCTCTCGAATTGATTTAGGAATTTTTTTTTTTGTTACTACGCCAGTAGATAAATCAATATAAGCAATTTCTTTATTCCAGACTATTATTTTACACCCTAATTTCTTGATTTCATTTTATTGCTGATCGCTATGTTTTTTAGTGCAATGGGAATATGTACCCACAAATATAACAGAATTAAACTCAGAATTAATTCTAATACTAGTATTCAATTGCAAAATTAAAAATGTGTCACTTTTTATTTATATTATCCATTAGATTTAAATATTTCAACGAAAACTAGTAAGTAGAACATTATATAAAAATAATATAATAGAACCCATTTTACTTCAATTATACAAATAAGAAATCATAATAAAAGCAATATAATTAACTTCAAAAATCTTAAAATATGAAGTGACATATTCATGAGTGAAGAACTTAAGTGTAGATGCATGAATTGTCTCGAACGTTTCCCAGTGAAGCCAGACGCCAAAGAAGCAACTTGTCCTCATTGTAATATTAAATATAGAATTTCTTGGCCATGGCCAGGTCAGCCCAAAGTTCGGGGTTTAGCAAAAAAGAATTAAATTATTTAAAATTGATTGCTAATTCTAATAATTCAATAATATCATAGATTTTTATTGATTTTTCTGCAAAATCTTTCCCACGAGAAGCAAATCGGAAGTTCAATTGGCATTGTGGACAAGCTGTTGTTAAAATATTAATATCCATTGGAGTTAAATCTTCCTTGAGTCTTGTTTGAGTTGATTCTAAGCTCACATTGTTATTATATGACCATAAACCACCTCCACCTCCACAACATCTTGCGCAATTTCTATTCAAAGGCATTTCAATAAATTCTAGATTGGGAATTGCTCTCAAGATTGTACGAGGTGCCTCATAAACACCACTATGTCTCCCAAGCGAGCAAGGATCATGATAAGTGACTCGGAGATCTAAAGGTTTTAACTTAAATTTTTCATTTTTTATCATTTTATCAAAATATTGAGAGGCATGAAGTATTTTACATGGCATTTCAATATCTAAAATTTCAGGATAGAGTCTTGTAAAAGTATAGTAACAACCAGAGCAAGGTGTTATTAAGTATTTAGCTCCAGTTTTTTCAATTCTTTCAATAGTAGCTATTGCAACTTTCTTTGCTTGTTCCCATAAACCAGCTGAAATTAAAACATATCCACAGCATCCTTCTTCCTCTCCTAATATTGAGAAATCAAGATTAAGATAGTTTAAAATATTTATAAACGATTCAGCCGTCCTTGGAGTTCGTGTTGCAACTGTACAACCTAACCAGCAAAGATTTTCGGCTTTTTCTGGTAATTTCAATTTGGAATAATTTTTTACCCTTGAAAGGCGACGATTAGCGGGTATAGCACTTGGATCTCCATGTTCGAAAATATTATGAGCTGCTGTGTTAAAAATCTCTGGAACTCGATTACTTTCAGCTATCTTATGCCTTAAATGAAGTATGGCTTCATGAAATTCTAGATCTTGAAAACATTGTGCAAAACAAAGACCACATTTCGTACAGTTATATAATATATCTATAATTTTGTCTGACAAATTCAATTCGCTTTTGATAACACCTCTAGTAACGAGCATTCTTCCTTTTGATGAATATGTCTCGACTCCTTTAAAGGAGGGGCTCACAGTGCAATACCCACTGCATGTGGTACAGGTTTGGCATTTATGCAATGTTTTTCCTATGAATAAATTCTGAACGGCTAAAGCTAGATTTCTATAGGTTCCATACCCTGAAATAGGAAAATTTTTTAAATTTGAGAATAAATCATGTTTTTCAATCATTTCAGCAATGCAACTATTAAGTTTAGGAATTTCCACATTGTCTAATAAAACTATTGGTTTAGAAGATTTATTGCGAATTGAATCTATCATTTCCCCTCTCTTAATTAAGAGTATATCCTCTTTTTCAGATAATTTTTTTAGTTTTCTCTCCTCATCCAAAGAGAAATTTCTAACTACAACATTAGGTCTTAAGTATCTCTGATCCAAAAAGATTTTTTCAAATGAATATACATAAAGATCTTCTGAATCTGTTAATATTTGCCCTTCTTTAATAGTCTGTTTTAATTTTTCTATTATTTCATTTTCAGAATTCATTCGCTTCACTTGATTTGAGAGGATATATAATCTTACTTGGAAGTATTTATTAAAAATTTTTAACCTTTTGATTAATCTTTATAATTGTATTGAATAAAATTTTTAACACCAATAGAATATTAATGATTTAATGGCAGATGTCACGCTTAAATTAATGGCAACATTTTCTACTGATGTTGGGTTATCTCAGATAGACTATTCTGAAGTTAATACGTTAGGAGATGTTATTGAACTATTTATGAATGAGCATGGAAAGAAAATACGGAAAAATTTTATAACCCCAAAAGGAAAATTAGAGACTCACGTTGTAATTTTGGTAAATGGGAGGAATTATCTATTCTTAGATGAGTTAAAAACCAAATTAAAAGATGGAGATCAAATAGTTATATCACCACCATTAGTAGGTGGGTAAATCTATATTTTTTGCAGATAAAAGCTAGTATATAATTACTTATAGAATAAGTAGATTAATCCAATCACAAACTAGGGCGGGACGCTCTTGACCTTTAATTTCGATTGTATGATGGGAAGTGAATTTCATACCTCGCTTAACTAACTCAACTTTTGAAATATAAGTCACATCTCTAATAAATGCACCAACAGGAACAGCTGAAATAAACCTTATATTGTCGAATCCATAATTAATTATTGCTTTTGCATCTGTTACGTAAAACTGCATGGATTCTTTTTCTCCATCTTGTAAGGTGAAAAATCCAAGCATAGATAAAACATAAAATCCATGAGCAACAGTTTCCCCATAAAATGATCTCTTAGCCATTTCAGGATTTACATGGATGTACTGGTGATCTTTTGTAAGATCTGCAAATTTATCAATGGCTTCTTGGGTAACTTGGATCCATTCAGTTTTAAATTCCTTACCTATATAATTTTTAATTTCAATAGCTTTTATCTTATCGACCATTTTAGATGCCTCGCATTAAAAGTATATATCCAAAAATTCATATCTTCAATTCTTTAAAAATTATACCAAAGTTAACTTTCTTCTAATTGTTCAATGAAGGCTTCAATACTAGTTCTTGATTGTTCATCTGAAAGACATCTTAAATCATTTAAATCTCCATTTATTATCAAGTTTGGAACTCCATTTTCTATTTCGACTCTTTGTGGCATTCCATAGCGAGAATTGGTATTATGAGGACAAGTTTTTGCATCATGAAATATTATCCCATCAACTTTAAAGAATTCAATCATTCTCGCAAGATATTTTTGCTTATACTCATCTGAACGGACTATAAATAGTTCTGTATACGCCTTTGCCATACTTCGAAATGGATCATTCTCATCAAAAGCAGAAAAAATCCAACTATTACAATATGTTGAAGCTACAACACACACTTTAAGACTAGCAAATAATTCAGAATAGTGTCTTAATCTACCCCAAATAGGCATTCCTTCCCAATAAAGTCTGAATCTCTCATCTTCTACTGCAGCTTCCTCATTTTTTACTCTTTCCTCTAATTCAGATAAAAGAATCTTATAATAATTAATAGCTTGCTGTGTTCCCCTCAAAACCACGGCAGGACCCATATGTATTGTCCCATCGAAAAAAGTGAAAGGTGATGGTACATTTGCTGCAGTATCTAATACTTTTTTCCATAGATCTGAACATTCGCGTGAGAGTGATAATACTTCCTTAAGTTTATTGATATTGTATTTTGTTGTTGAAATTTTCTCTAAATTATCTACTAGTCCTTCCATTTGATGAGCAATAAAGGTTATATGCGCATCAGTAATTTCTCCTATAGTTCTGGGAGTAGAAATACCCAATAATGGAACTTTAAATTCATTAGCATACCATGCAAACCAATCTTGAACTTCTCTACATTGATTTGTATTAAAAACAAGCACATCAGGTCTAGGAATACCCTTTATATCTGGATATGCTTTAGACAATGGAGTTACTTGTTTTAAGTAGGCTCCAATATCAGCTGTAAGATAAGAACAAATTTCAGGTGAATATCCTATCGCATTTGCATATGGTATTAAATCTGTAGACATTCTGGAGGAACCTAGCATTGCGCTATGGTTCTCTGGAAAAAAAACTTTAAAATCTAGGCTTCTTAAAATTTCTGCAGGGCCGACACTGGAACACCAAGCAACTTTCTGATTTTTATTTTTAGAGGCGTGATCTAGCTCGTGATAATAATCAGACATTACTTGGTTCAATTCATTTGTTGCCTTTATTTTCTTTCTAAACATTTAAGAAACCTATAAAATAATTCAAATAAACAAAAAAAATAAATATAAGATTTTAATTTAATCCACTTTTACTTCCAAAATTAAAGCAGCACCCGTATCACCTGCTGCACACCCATCAGCGAGACCGTACCCTCCACCCTTTTCTACTAATTCTTCGATAAGTTCTATTATAATTCTCAACATTGTAGGCGCTTGAGGATGACCAAATATTAGAGAGCTACCATAATTATTCATTTTTTTCCAATCGACATCCATCTCTCTTGAGAAATAGATATCATTAACTGCAAAGGGATTATGTGTTTTAATTACAGATACATCTGCAATGGAAATTCCTGCACTCTCTAAAGCTTTCTTTGCAGCTGGAACAATAGCCATTGCCATGTATCCTTTCTTTGCTTTATGATCTCCAAAGGAAACCACTCTAACTTCTATATCATCCTTTTTTCTTAATTTTTCTGCTTTTTCTTTTGTTGTAACTATAATACCGCAGTTTCCATCTGCAGGATGTGTTTGTGTTCCATAAGTTATAGTGCCATTTGGAAGTACGGGGCGAAGTTTAGAAAGACCTTCCATAGTAGTAGGATATATACCTTCATCTCCTTCTACTGTGGCTAAAACTTTTCTACCAGAGCGATCTCTTACCTCTATTGGTTCTATCATGTACTTTTTTTGAAATGCTCGATCATTTTTTAAGGAATCTTGATATTGATTATAGCGTAAAAAAGTAACCTCGTCCTGCTCATCTTTGGTAATCCCAGCTTCTTTAGCTACATTTTCACCTGTTTCAATCATAGCATTTTTGGCATAAGGATCATATCCAAAATTATCCCATACCCAGTTTTCTGAATCTAGTGTACTTCCAGGAGCTTGAGAGTTAGGATATACAAGATGCGGTCCGTTGGAACATCGATCTGCACAGACTACGAGAACATTCTGATTAATACCTGTTTCTATATGTTGTGCTGCAATTGAAACAGAATTGGTTCCAGTAGCACAAGCTTGACTTATAATTGGTCCTGTAATTGCCTCAGCTCCAATCAAACTCGCTAACCATGGACCCCCATAAAAACAGTTAAGTTGAGGAATTGTTAAACCAAATATAAGCTGATCAAATTCTTTTGGGGAAATTTCTCTTTCATTTAAAAATCGTTTAGAGATATCAGCCGCAAATTTAATAGCATGGAGATCTTGAAAATTCATTTGCCACCTTGAAAAGGGGGTACTCCAATATTGCCCATAAGGTATATAAGCTTTTTTAAAAGACATTTTTTTAATAACCAATTTATATTTAACTTGTTATTGTGATAATTTCTTATTTATTATTAAGTTGTTCATCAAATCGTTCTCTCAATCTTCGATGAATTACTTTTCCAGAACCTGTCCTAGGCATTTCTTCGGAATTAATACATAAAAAACTTTTAGGAATCTTGAATCTAGCCAGTTTATCTTCACAATATTGTCGCATTTCTTTATTAAAAATATTTGGATCTGGAGATCCAGCATCTTTGTTTAAAACACATACAGCAGTCACACTTTCTCCCCACTTGTAATCATGTAATCCAACTACAGCACACTCTACAACTAATGGATGAGATACAACCACCTCTTCAACTTCAGAGGGATAAACATGTTCACCCCCGGTTATGATCATGTTAGCTTTTCTATCTACTAAATAATAGAAACCATCTTCATCTTTTTTTCCCATATCACCAGCACTAAAATATTCTCCTTTAAAAGATTCCTTTGTCTTTTCTAGTAACTTGTAATATTCATCAAACATTTGCGGTCCTCGAGAATATAATTCACCAATTTCTCCTACAGTTACTGGTTTCCCATCTTCGTCTAGAAGTTTTATACAATCTGTTCCAATACATTCTTTCCCAATTGAACCTAATTTTTTCATTTGATCTTCTGGTCTAAGGAGTGTAACAAGACCAGCTTCAGTTGATCCATAGGCTTCAAATAGTTTAGTTTTATTGAAAAGTTTCATTACATCCAATTTCATTTGTTTTGTAGCTGGAGCGGAGGAAGTTAATAACGCTTTGACAGA
>JBHLLJ010000014.1:0-33351 GCA_048885705.1 Candidatus Hermodarchaeota archaeon
AACTACCACAGGATTGAAATCTGGTTCTTATGCGGAATATGTATGTTTACCTGAAGAATGGAAGCAAGGGGTGGTTGTAATAAAGCCAGCCAATATGTCTTATGAGGAAGCTGCTGCCGTCCCAATTGGTGGAATGACAGCATTATATATACTTAAAAAGGCAAATATTCAGAGAGGACAAAAGGTGCTTATCTATGGAGCTTCTGGAAGTTTAGGATCCTTTGCAGTGCAGCTTGCTAAGTATTTTGGGGCAGAAGTTACCGCTGTGTGCAGTACTAAACACTTGGATTGGGTAAAAAATCTGGGAGCCGATAAAGTAATAGATTATACGAAAGAGGATTTTACCGATAGTGGCAAGATTTATGATGTAGTTTTTGAGGCGGTAGGTAAGATTTCTTCTTCACGTTGTAAAAGAGCTTTAAAGGAAGATGGAACTTATCTTACTAGTAAATCTCCGACAAAGGAATTTACTGAAAACTTAATTTTTCTAAAAGAGATTATTGAGGAGGGTAAGTTAAAACCAGCTATAGATAAAATCTACCCAATGGAACAAATAGTTGAGGCTCATAGGTATGTTGATAAAGGACATAAAAAAGGAAATGTAGTAATTAAAGTAGTAAAGTGATCATGAAAGCGATTGTTTGTCCCAAATTTGGACCTCCAGATGTTCTTCAGCTTAAAGAGGTAGCAAAACCTACTCCTAAAGACAATGAAATTCTGGTAAAGATACATGCGACAACTGTAACAATGGGGGATTGTGAGATCCGGAGTCTCAAATTCTCTGGCTGGTTAAAGTTCCTTATGCGCCTTGGATTAGGTTTCAGGAGACCAAGAAAAAAATACAATATACTTGGACAGGAATTAGCTGGAGAAATCGAATCAGTAGGTAGTGGTGTAAAGCTATTTAAGAAAAGAGACCCAATTTTTGCTTCTACTGGTTTTAATTTTGGGGCTTATGCTGAGTATGTATGTCTACCTGAAGATGGGATTATACTAATAAAGCCAGATAATATGAGTTATGAGGAAGCAGCTGCAGTTCCTACTGGGGGACTTGAGGCATTGCATTATCTTAGAAAAGCAAATATTCAGAAAGGACAAACAGTTCTGATCAGAGGGGCTTCTGGGAGTATAGGTACTGTAGCAATACAGCTTGCTAAGTACTATGGGGCAGTAGTTACTGGAGTAGGTAATCCCAAGAGTTTAGAAGTGATGAAATATATTGGTGCTGATGAAGTAATCGATTACACTAAAGAAGATTTTACCCAAAGTGATATTACTTATGATGTAATTTTTGATGTGATCGGCAAGAGTTCTTATTCAGATTTTCAAAAATCTTTAAAGAAAAATGGCATTTATTTATTAGCTAATCCTCAGTTAAAATTGATTAATCGAGAAAAAAGGGCAGCAATTAGGAGCGGTATGAACTATATATCTGGAAACATGGACGATAAAAAGGAAGCGATTGAACAATTAAGTTTCCTTAAAAAACTTATTGAGGAGGGTAAGATAAAATCAGTTATAGATAGAAGTTATCCCTTGGAACAGATGGTCGAGGCTCACAAGTATGTTGAAACAGGACAGAAAACAGGCAATGTGGTAATAATTATTGAACATAATGATTAATCAATAATAATATAATTATTATTAACATGGACAATTAATATTCTAATAATATTATAAATAGAAATAAATATGGAAAAAATGAGGAATGTATTGGAGGATTAACCTTGAGTATCGAAATTTGGTTATCTGGTTTTTTATATCTGTTAATTTTGGTTCTGCAAATTGGTATGGCTGCATTTGGTTATATTTTAGAACCAACGCCGAAGCATTATGAATCAGACTATAAGCTGCAAAATTTTATCAACAACCCAAAAAAGTTCAAAATTGGTTTTGGGTTAGCACTCATAGAACATTTTTGCGTTGTTACACTAGCTATAATGTTGTTTTTTGTTATTAGTCCATATAGCATACTACTTGGAATTGTTTGTATTATCTTTCGGGTAACAGAAGGCTCAATCCAGGTCTATATTGAAAAAGACTACTGGGGACTCCTTAATCTAGCGGGAAGATACTCAGCTGCTAGTGGTGAAGAGAAGGATTCGTTGATGGATTCATATCGTAGCATTCTCAAAACAAAAAGCAACAGGTTCGCATTTGCAATGATAGGTTGGTCCATTGGTACACTGGCCTTTTCAATCGTGTTGGTTACCTATGCGTTAGCAATCCCCTTTATTGGATGGTTAGGATTTGTTGCCGGCATTTTAATTGGCTTCGCAAATGTGATGAAACTTATCAAGCCTAATGTTAAAGCTTATGAAAGTCTGTCATCTATCAGTGGGTTATTAGCAATTCTATTTGAAATACTCATAGGAATATCGCTAATGTTTTTTCCACCTGTCATTCCATAACTAATATTTTTTAACATTTCATTCTTTTTTCATCATTAATTAAATTTTTATTTAGGTTTTAGAAAATGGATGAAGAAAAGATAATAGAAACAGAAAATCTGAGAAAATTTATTAAAAAGCTAGAAATTGATGTCTACGGTATAGCCGACATGAATTTATTAAAGGAAATGGAAACAGGGCTTCCAATAGACTTGAAGAAATTTTTAAGAATATTTCCGTATGCCATTGTTTTAGGTGCCCAATATGGAAAATTAGGAAGGAAAGCCTCTGGTGGCAAAACAGCATTATTTTTAGAAGAAGCTGGGTTCTCCATAATGGAATATTTAGAAAATAAGGGTTGTAGGCAACTTATTATTCATACCGAGGATGAATTTGATCCGATTAATCGGTTAGGATTTATTTCTCTTAAACTCTTGGCAAAAACAGCAGGAATTGGTTGGCAAGGTAGGTCATTATTAATTATTTCACCAGAATATGGACCTCTACATCGGTTAATTGCCATTTTAACAGACCTACCGCTTCAAACTAATCAAGTTATCAAAAATGAATGTGGTGTGTGTCGAAAGTGTATAGAAGCATGTCCTCAGAATGCACTAACTTTTGTTGATTTTGAGGATCATCCCTTATGTAGAAAGGATGTGTTAGATATTAAAACTTGTATAGGAGATAATGGATGTCTGTTATGCATCTTATCCTGTCCTCGGTTAAAAAAAACTTAACTAATAAAAAAAATTTGACTCCAATATAATTAATTTTCTTTAATAATAAAAAGGAAGGAGAATATTGGAATTTTGATTTTGTTTAATTTTATATTATCTTAGAGAACTATTATTATTTTTTTGTACATAATATCATTTCATATAGTATTTTTTTCACTTATAATTGCGCAATATATAAATTATGGGTTATTAAAAGTACACAATTTTAATAATATTTAATTGCTGATTTATACTTGCATATATTAGATTTGAAATTAAATATTGATTAAAAAAACTCTTCAACCAAATTGTTTGTATATGTCTATCCATTCTACCAAACAATTAAACTAATCATATCTGTAGGAAGATGGGAAAAATATCAAATAAAATACAAGGGCTGGTATTATTTAAAAAAACTTACCAGTTGAAAAAGACTGATAGCTATACAGTTGAAAAAATTAATAAAGAAGATAAAATTAAATTTTCGAGTAATTTAAGACCTCAAGCCAATCGTTATATATATACAATTGTTTTAAATAATGATGGTTCTTCTCCGATTTCACAAGTTAAGATTAAAGTAATATCTCCCAAATTCTTAGATTATTTTGGTTATTTTCCTCTAAAAATAAATATGCTTCCTATAATTGAAGAAAATAAAGAAAAGGTTAAAAACATAGAGATAGTATTTGGTGAATTAAAAGAAAAAAGTTCTCAAGAAATACATCTTCAATTCACACCTTATATTTCTCCCTCTACTGGTGAATTTAAATCAATTATAACATATGTTAATAATAAGGGGAAATTAAAAACTTTAAGACCTAAACCAATTAAAATCGAAATTGAAAAATTGATATTAACGCCTAAGATAATTCCAAATTTACAAATCAGAGAATTTACACGATTACCCGGTATTGTTAGAGTTCTAATGAGTTATGGTATTGGAATAAGAAAGAAAATAAATTTAATCGAAATTGTAGAACACATTTTACAGTCTCAAAATCTCCAATTAATAACAAAAGATAAAGAAAGGGGAATGCTATGGTTCTGTGGGACAGATATGCAATCCAGCAGTGATATTTTAACATTCAGCAAAATAGATTTAAATCGGATAGAAATTATAGCATATTCTAAAAATCCTATAATTCTTGCATCATTTTTGTTTTTATTTAGTAATATCCTTAGAGAACAGTTGTCAATTTCAAAAAAGATTTTGAAAAAGATTTTAAAATCAGAAATAAAAATTTTTGAATTAGTTTGTATTAATTGTGGTACTATCCTTCCACGTTTTCCAAGAAAAGGTGAATCTATTATATGTAATAAATGTGATTATGAACAAATCGTTTGGTAAAGTTCTTGATATCAATTATGTTTGAGGTTTAACATTTTAAAAAAATTTTTTAGAAAAATTATCTTGCTTGCTCTTGCAAAATACTACATAATATCTTACGCAACAGGTTAGTTTTAATTACTTCTTTTATAACTACTCGTCACTTCATTTCTCTTAATTTTCCTTGTTATCTTGGTCAAAAACCAAGAATAAACAATTCCGTAATGATTTATAAATAATTAGCTTAATGAATATGATAAAGCTACGTCAAAAAACCTATATTGATCCAGGAAATATGCTACTTCTTAATACGGTTGGAAATTTTTTCATGTTTATTTTGCCCAAATATAAAGAATCCAGAAAAATTAATTTACTTCTATATTCTTTCTACTCTTTACTAAAAAAATTTCCCTCATTTCATGGGACAAACAGGAAGATAATTTAAAAGATTTACACTGAACTAATTTTCCATTAATTTCCGTGAGAAGAATGACAAGCTGGTTGGAAATTTTCAAAATATTTAAATATGTGTATTATTATTAATGTCCTTGAACGAAATTTAGACAAATTTGGCATGTGGGTATGAAAAATTCTAGTAAGGGTTTGTGGGCAGTTTTTCTCAGTTTAGGGGTTTTAGTCATTCCGGGGTTGACTTTAAATTTAGCCGGTCCTATAAATGTAAAAGGTTCTGAAGAGCCTGACGATAAAAAAGAAATTCCAAATAAGGATAAAAAAATAACTATAGATGCGATTTGTGATATTAATCCTATTAAACTCAATATGAAGAGTAAGGGAAAATTTATTACAGTATATCTTGAAATAGCTAATGATTATGATGTATATGATATTATTCTTGAAGAAATCTTATTAAATGATTTTCTGAATTTCGAAATGAAACCGTTTAATATAGGTGACTGGGATAATGATGATATCCCAGATTTAATGATTAAATTTGATAGATCTGCAGTAATTAGCTTTTTACTTACTCTCGAACCTTTACAGTTCTGGGAGGTGACAATAACAGGAAAATTATTCGATGGAGTAAAATTTAAAGCTACTTCCGTAATAGAATTATTAAACTTCTAAAACAAATCAGTGACTTTTCCAGCAAAACTGGACGTCACTTTTTTTTTAATTTTTTAAAAAAACATATTCTAAATTTTTGATTTTAATAGTAGTTGGTTTGATAGTTTGATATTATATGGAGATCATAACTATATTACCAAAAAATTACCAAAGAATGTAAAAGTAGATAAAATCTGCAAAATTCTTGAATCCGAGTAAATTTTTATCTGAATTTAGAAGCTTATAATGTTAGCAGAACTATGCTTCCACTTTTTTATAAAATGATTCTTGTAAAATGTTCCCGTTGATTTAAGCGAAGAGCTTAAACAAATTAATAGTGGTAAAGAACCTGTGATGATAGTTAGTATAGCAAATGATGGCAAAAATTTAATTTATTTCCAGGATAAGGCAGGAAATGATAAATTTCAGTTGTATCTGCAGCAAATCCCCTTTTTTTGAATTTAAATCATAGTAGAATTATTGTTATTAAAGTAAAAATATTAGAATTTAATAAGAAAATTCAAAAATAATTGAAAAGAAAGCTAATTGGCAACCTTAAATTAAAATAATTCATTTTTCAAATTTATTCCCAGTTACACATACATAAATATGCAACTTAATGAAGTCAGTTCATAAAAAATCCAGTTTTTCACAACAAATCGTTATTTTGATAACAATTTTTATTGATGCTACTGGATATGCGATGATAAGACCTTTAATATCATTTTATGCATTATCTTTCAATGTAGGAGCTTTTGCTCTGGGACTTTTAATGAATATGTTTGCATTGATGCAATTTATTTTCTCTCCAATCTTAGGCAGATTGTCAGACAAGTATGGTAGGCGACCTTTACTTATAATTTCCGTTTCCATTTCAAGTTTTAGCTTTGTATTATTTACAATTGCAAATTCTTTTTGGATGCTCTTATTATCAAGGACAATTTCTGGTATGGCAACTGAGATACCTATTGCTCAAGCTTATATGGCAGATATAACTACAAATGAAAAAAGAACTGCTGGTCTGGGAAAAGTTAGAGCTGCTTTCTCTGCAGGAGTGATTATCGGACCTTCAATAGGCGGCTTTTTAAGTGTTTTTGGATATTGGGTTCCAGGAATTTTGACAATAGCTTTAACTATAGTTAATCTTGTGATGATATATTTCTTCTTACCTGAGACCAGAGTAATTGAGAAAAGTTCTCAAATTCAGATCGCAAAATCAAATGGATTCTTAAAGAATCTAAAAAATGCTCTTAAAAAACCATTACTACCATCCTTACTTTTAATCTATTTTATCGTTGTTTTATCATTTGCAGCTATTCCTGTGTTAATTCCATTAATTACAATAGATTTCTTTAATTTTGATGAAATTCAGTTATCATTTGTATTCATGGTTATAGGAATTCTCCAATTTATTACTCAAGGATTTTTCATGGGTACACTTTCAGAAAAGATGGGAGAAGGGAAATTAATATTGATAGGTATTATTTTTGTTTTTGTTGGTACGTTATTAATGCCAATTATTCCAATTTTAATTATTTTTTATATCTTGATTGCTTTATTATCAACAGGAGGAGGTTTCGTTAGAACATCCATTCCCAGTTTAATATCTAAGCTGAGTAGTGAAAATGAGCAAGGAGGCTTTCTGGGACTTGCACAATCAGTTGTAAGTTTCGCGTTCATACCAGGTCCACTGCTTGCGGGTTATTTTTATGAATTTATACATATTTCAACGCCATTCTTCTTTAGTGCCATATTGTTATTTTGTTCGTTTATTTTAAGTGTGAAAATTTATTTCCAATTGAAAAAAGTAATAGCATTAGAGGCGTAATTTTAAACTAATTTTAGAGATTAATCCGACCTATAGCGCGAAATGGCATAGATTCATTGAATTTATCATAGTCATATAATCTTCTTCCATCTACTAAATATGGTGTTTTCATATGTTTCTTGAAATCATCTGGGGTTAAATTTTTGAATTCACCCCATTCTGTTATCAATAATACACATTCAGAATCTTTGAGAGCTTCCTCTATAGAATTTGCATATTGCATTTTATTTCCTAATTCTTCTTTTGCAGTCCTTAAAGCTTTTGGGTCATACCCAATAATATTCGTAACTCCTCTTTTTATTAATTCATTAACAACTCGAATACTTGCAGCCTCTCGCATATCATCCGTGCCTGGTTTAAAAGCAAGACCTAGCAATGTAATTCTTTTACCAGCTAATTTTCCAACCAATTCTTCAGCTATATCAACAATATGCATTGCTTGATCATCGTTAATATCCAACACGGCTTCTAGTAGTCTTGATTGATACCCTTTGGATTTTGACCAAGCCTTTATTGCATTAACGTCTTTGTGAAAACATGAACCACCAAAACCAACTCCTGCCCCTAAAAACCTTGGATTTATCCTATAATCAAGTCCAACACCTTTCATTACTTGAACAATATCTACATTTGGTACCAATTCTGCAAAATTCGCAAATTCATTTGCGTAACTTATTTTAGTGGATAAAAGACAATTATTTCCATATTTAACCAATTCTGCACTTTCCAAATTCATTCGCAATATAGGGCAATTTTTTAAATGATCTCCGTAAAAATATTCATAAAATTCTTGAAGCATTGCACCACTTTTTTTATCGAATTCTCCTATTACAATTCTATCAGGATTTAATGTATCTTCGATCGAACGACCTTCTGCCAAAAATTCAGGTTGCATACATAATCCATAATCTTTTCCAGGTTTTTTGCTTGAAACTTCAGAAATTATTTTTCCTACTAAATTTCTCGTTGTACCTGGCACGACTGTAGATCTTACTACCACGAGATGATATTTATCTTTCTCTTTTAACGCTTCTCCTATTTCTCTTGCGGTACTTTCAATAAAACTTAAATCTATACTTTTATCTTCACGCATAGGTGTTCCTTGAGTAATCATGGATATATCCGTTTCTAATACGACTTTAACAGGATCTATAAGACATTGAAGAAGTGTAGGATTATTTTTTTTTATATCATCCATTATTTCCTGCAATCCAGCTTCAAAGAAAGGAGCTTTTCCCTCATTAATTATAGCAGCTTTCTTTTCATTGTGTGTAGATGCTAATACTTTTATGTCTTTATTAGCGAAACATGCAGCAGAACATAATCCAATGAAACCAGTTCCTAAAATTGATACACTATATTTATACATAATAATTCTAATTCAAAATTTTAGATAATAACAGAAATATTAGATTTAAGTTTAAATCTTTCTTTTCTCGCAATTCATAATATTCCAAAAGATTTCTAAGAAAAATTTATATCAATCAGAAAATTGTATTAAATCTATAAAATTTCAAAAACCATTTTAGAAAAATGAAAGATTTGAGAAAAAAATTAAATATTTCTAATAAGGCTTTAGACAATGTAAATAGATTTCTTTCTGATGAGAATAATCCCCTCATTAATGATTTATTATCAATTATTGAAAAGTATGGAGGGGTTGATGAAATTAATAAAAAAGCTAAAGATGCGAGAAATCTAGATAATTTGTTGGATAGGTTAAGAAAGAAACAACCAGATTATGTCCAAGATATTAATTGGCTGATTAACCAAAAAGAAAATAATGCTTTTATTAGCATATCAGATTATAGAAAGAAGATCCTTGGAGATAATTTAAAGGAAATGAAATTTGATAAAGATTTTGCTGTTACTTTAGAACTTTCAGCATGTCAATATTTTCCATTCCTTATAGATATGGCAAAAGCTGCTATTGAAGAACAAAATCTAGTACCTGGTAGAATAATTCGTGTGAGAAAAATGAAGGAACAAGAAGAAGATGGGGATCTTCTTGCAATGGCTGCTGCAATACAAGTCATCGGAGCTACATATGTAGAAACACTTGACACAAAGGGAACTGCCCCTGGACCAGATGGAATGCCAGTAAATGTTCATTTAGGAGGTCCTGATACAATAACAGGGTATTTTGGTGGAGTAGGACAGCCCAATGATTTTTCTATAAAGTGGATTGATGAATTTCTTTACTACTATACGAACTATGGTATTAAGCAAGTTCTAAATGTAAATCCCGGTACAGTACTATTAGGTTATTTTATACATAAATTAGGTATTGATAATGAATTTAAAATCTCAGTTTATATGGGTAATGATAATCCCTATTCTTGCTTGTGGACTCTGATGACAGCAAAATTGTTTTCAAGAGAAGATGGCACAAGCCCGTTAATAGGATTTAATTTAAGTAATGCTGTTAATAATGAAACACTTGAATTGTCTGCTTATATTAGAAAGGAATTTGGATTTGAAGATGTAGTTAGGTTAGAACATCATATAATAGAAACTTGGAAAAGTATTGTACGACAACCATATGATCGGAGAGATGAATTAGTAGAAGTAAGTAAAAAAGTTAAAAATATAAGTGCTAAGCATGAAGGTGGTAATATTGAAATCGAGAAATCTAGAGAACATCCTTCTGATATATTGGATTATTTCAGAGATAAACAAGATATTATCGATTCTGGAGAATGGGAGTTCATGCGCCAAAACCTTCTTGACAGATATGTTGCTGTAAATACCACAGCTAAAGTGCTTACTGAAAATGGAATTGATATAATTGCTGCTCAAAATTTACATAAATAGTAAAAAAATATAATGAGGCTGATAGTAAATGGGAAAATTTGATTTTAGGCCTACAGGAGTTATGCCAGCTATGGTAACACCCTTTAATAAAGATGAATCTATAAATGAAGAGAATTTGAGAAATTTAGTGAAACATCTTATTGATCAAGGTGTTACAGGACTCGTTCCAGTCGGAACTACGGGAGAATTTGTTAATATGACCATCGAAGAACGCTTAAAAGTTATTGAAATTGTTGTTGATGAAACTAATGGAAGAGTACCAGTTATCGCAGGAACTGGTGAAACAGGAACCAAATTAGTAATTGATTCTACTAATGCTGCAACAGACATTGGGGCTGATGCAGTGCTAATCGTTACACCCTATTTTTTAAAACCAAAAGCAAAAGGGTTATATGATCATTATTTTACAATAGCAGAAAAAACAGATATTCCAATAATTTTATATAATATACCTGTTTGTACAGGAGTAGAATTGCCTTGGACTGTGGTGGAAGATCTTGTAGATATTGAAAATATTGTTGGTATTAAAGATTCTAGTGGAGATTATAAATATTTTTCAGCTTTATTAGAAAAAGTAAGTGATAAGATATCAGTTCTTATTGGATGGGATGAGAATGTATTGGGTGCTTTAGCAGGAGGTGCCGCAGGCTGTATTTTAGGTTCTGCTAATGTAATGCCAAGAATTTGGCTTGAAATATATAATCATGTTAAAAATAATCGATTGCAAGAAGCACAAGTACTTCAAAAAAAAATACAGAAATTAGCCCGGCTTTTAATAAACTCTGGTGCTTTAGGTGCAAAATCTTGTTTAAATATGATGAAAGTGCCTGTAGGAAAAACTCGTCAACCAATTATTTTAGGTGATACATTATCTTATGAAATTAAGGATGAGTTACGTGTAGAGCTAGAAAAATTAGGATTAATTGAAAAATCAGAAATTCAGTTTGAATTTGGAGAAAAACCATTAACTAGTAGGTTTTACGCAGTGGGAATTACACCTCAAAAAATTACTGATTTTGAATTAAAAGTCGGAGAATCCCTAGTTGGTGATAGAGTCGAAGTTGCGCATATTGACCTACTAATAGGTAAAAAAGATGGACCCGTAGGCAATGCTTATGCTCAAGCTTTAACTAATCCAGAAGAAGGACGTGAAGGTCTTCAAGTGATCCTAGAACCAAATATGCAAGTGAAACCACCCACAATTATGATTCCCACAGTCCGACCAACTTCTCTTCGGCATGCGAGTTTAACCTATGGTCCTGCTCAAGCGGCGATTGCAAAAGCAGTAATGCAATGTGTTGAAGATGGAATTCTTCCGAAAGAATTATCTGATGATATTGTACTAATCGTCAATGTTTTCGTTCATCCATCTGCTAGTGCAAGAAAGAGAGTATTTATTAACAATTATAAGGCCACACGTAATGCAATTCGAAAAGCTATGGAGGGGGTGCCAACTGTTGAAGACGGTATTGAAAATGTGGAAAATGCGCGACATCCATTTAGAAATGATCCATAAAAAGTTGATAACTTTATAGAAGCAATACATTGATAAGTTAAATTTTTAGTAAAAAAAAATAAATTATTTGAATTAAAAAAATTCTTCATGATAAATTTTCCTAGTAAATGTATAAAATGTAAAAAGGAAGATCCTCATCTTAATGAATTTACTATGGCTAAACCTGTACTGCGTAAAAGATTTAGAATCGCAATTATTAAGATTCCTATTTGTGATACTTGTAAAAAAGAATTAATGAAGTATGAAAGAATAATGAAAATACTTAAGACTAAATTTATTTTTTTTTGCGTATTTTGTACTTCGATATTATTATTATTTGTATGGAATATGTACAATCCAACTACTAATCTGGGAATTTACATATTCACAATTATTTTATCTGCAATTTCTGGTTCTATGGCTTTAATACTTGTTATAAGCCATATACTGATAAGTAAGAAAAATTATGATAGAATTAGTAATTATATTGATATTACCCCAAATGGAAAATTTATAATTCGTGATCCAGAATATCGAAAAGAATTTGAAGAATTATCCACATCGAAAGAGGATGAACTTTTTAATTGTCCAAGTTGCAATACCCTTTTGATGAAAGATATGGAATATTGCCACGTTTGTGGGAAAAAATTTAGAAGATTCCCCTAAAACTTGTTAAATTCTAAAAACTTTATATTTTATTAATTAAATTTTATTGCAATATTCATTTTTTAAGCTCTTTACGCTCAAATTTAATAGTCTATAATCTTAATGTTCATAATCTTAAGTAGATATTTGAAATATATAATAATAACAATGAAAATCTAAACAAATATATGAGCTTAATAATAAAATGACAGAACAATTATTTGAATTAAAATTAAAAACAAAAGCCCCTGAATTTTGCCTTCCTGACAAGGATAATAAGGAAGTATGTCTGAAAGAATTTAAAGGAAAATACGTAATTCTTTATTTTTACCCGAAAGATAATTCACCCGCATGTACAACAGAAGCAATTGGATTTACAGGAATTTTACCGGCACTACAAAAATTAGATGCAATTGTTATCGGAATTAGTCCAGATTCTCCTGAATCTCATGGAAAATTTATTGAAAAGAAAAATTTGAAAGTTATCCTATTGAGTGATACTGAAAAAAAAGTAATAAAAAAATATGGTAAATGGGGCAAGAAAAAGTTTAGGGGTAAGGAATATATGGGTGTTATTCGAAGTACTTTTTTAATTGATCCGGAAGGTAAAATTGCACATATCTGGCCTACTGTTTCTGTAAAAGGACATCCTGAGGATGTTGAAGAAGTTTTAAAAGAATTAATTAAATAATCTTTTTTTACTCTATTTTTTAGAACATATTTAATGACTATGTTAAAGTACTGAAAAAAACCAAGATGAATGTTAAAGAAGCAATTAAAGAAAGAAGAGCATTTCGTTCTTTAGAATCGGTTGAAATTATAGATGAACTAATTGATGATTTAGCAAGAACCGCTCAAATTGCTCCATCATGTGGTAATAAACAACCATGGAATTTTGTTTTTGTAAGAGACAAGGAACAATTAGAAAAGATATTTAAGGCATTATCAGAAGGGAATAAATGGGTTGAAAGAGCTTCAATGATAATTGCAGTGTTTAGTAAACAAGAATATGATTGTGTAATTGGAGAAAGACTATATTATTTATTTGATGTAGGAATTGCTACAGCTTTTATTATTCTAAGAGCTACAGAATTAGGACTAGTTGCACATCCAATTGCAGGTTTTAGCGAAAAAAAAGCTAAGGAAATCCTTAAAATTCCAAAAGAAATGCGATTAATTACTTTAATTATAATTGGAAAACATTCAAAGGATATTAATCCTGTATTATCCGAGTCTATGAAACTTGGGGAAAGGCAAAGACCACCAAGAAAAGGTTTAGAAGAGTTTGTATATATAGATAATTATAATAAATGATTTGAATAAATTTAATATTCAATAATCAAGGGTTACTTTCAATCCAAAGGATTCAATAATTTCTTTAAATTTCTGTATCTTTTCATCACTGATGAAATAAGCATCTTTTAAAGGGTAGATTATATCTAGATATTTGTATTTATGTTTCCCCCATTCATGATATTTTAATAAGGAAACTTTTTCAATCGGTTTTTTTAATAAATATTTTGCTAATTTTTCCATATATTCATTAGAGTCATTAAAGTGGGGAATAACAGGGACTCTTACCCACACTTTCTTTTTATTAACTAATGCTTTTTCGAAATTGTTTAAAATCAATTCATTCTGTATTCCAGTTTCTTTTTTATGGATTTCTGAGTCTAAATGCTTTATATCAAAAAGTATTAAATCAGTATAAGGCAAGATTTTTTCAAAATCCTCGCTCTTAGCATAACCAGTAGTATCTACAGTGGTATGTATAGACTTTTGTTTAAATTTTTTTAATAAATTAAGTGTGAATTCTAATTGATATAACGGTTCTCCACCTGAGATAGTTACTCCTCCTCCCGAATTATTATAAAATAATTCATCTTGCATAACTTCTGAAATAACTTCATGAACAGATACTTTTTTGCCAGTACATTGAATTACATCTAATGGGCAAGCTTCAATACATTTCATACATAAATTGCATTCAGGTCTATTAATCTGAATTAGACCATCATCGAAAAAAATAGCATTTAAAGAACAAACTTCAATACATTGTTCGCATTGATTACATCGATCTTTTCTTAAAAAAAGTTCTGGAAAAGGATTAATAGATTCAGGATTTGAACACCATTTACATCTTAAAGGACAACCTTTAAGAAATACTGTTGTTCTTATTCCTGGACCATCATGAATGCTATATCTTTGAATATTGAATAAAATTCCTTCCTTTCCTTTCTGACTCTCATTCAAAGAAATTGACACTCCTATAATTTCTAGAAACACTGAGGTGTACGAGCAATAATTGAATCTTGTAAGTCCTTGCTAAGATCTACAAAGTAAGCTGAATATCCTGCTACTCTAACCATTAAATTGAAATATTTTTCTGGATTCTTTTGAGCATCTTCTAAAACTTCCTTTCCTACTGCATTAAATTGTATATGGTGGATTCCTAAGTCTGCCCATGTTTTCAAATATTGAGCAAAAACTTCCGCATTATGTCCCTTCAAATATTGAGGCATAAAGCTTTGATTTAAAAGATGGTTCCAACTGATTAAAGGATCTACTTTTGAGACTGATTTCAATACAGCTGTAGGTCCTTTTTTATCTCTGCCTCCTACGGGGGATATACTTCCATCGTGAAGAGTTTCTCTTGCTTTTCTTCCATCTGGGGTCGCTTCACAGCCTTTTCCTAAGAACCAGAACGCAGATGCAACGGTACCATCTGGTATGCACGGAGTTCCTAGATTTGTTTTACATTTCATGGTTTCTTCCATAATCATTTTTCCAAGTCTTCTAGAAATTGAATCTACATAATCGTCATCATTTCCAAACTTCGGTGCATCTATAAAAAGTTTTCTAAGATCTTTATATTTTCCTCTCCAATTTTTTCTTAAAGCATCAATTAATTCAGACATTGTAACCTTCTTTTCTTCAAATACTAACTTCTTAATTGCTGCAAATGAATCTGCTACATTATTAAGTCCTAATATTACAACATCTCTGTAATCAAGGGCATAGTTCCATTCTCGAACATCTTGCGCTCTTTCAATCGCATCGTCATGTAAGGCTGAAAGGAACGGACGTGGTACATATTCTTTATAAAAGCAATCTGCAATATTTGACAGAAATACTAGTTTTTTAATTCTAAATTTATAATTTTCAGTAAAATCTTCTATGAGTTCTTCAACAGATGTAGCTGTTTCGCCAATATTTTTCAATGTCTTTGTTAATTCTTGAGGAACAGGAATAGCAGTAGCCCATGCAGAACGATGATTAAAGTTTTTTCCTGGGATTGTTGGAACCATGCAGTTATTTATAGAATAATTCTGGGCATCTTCTAAAGGAACACCAAAACTAACTAACCTTGTAATAATAACATTATCATTGAAAAAAGCTGGCTGAGGCATTCCCGTACTAATGACGTCTATAGCCTTTTCGATGAGCTTTTTTGGTATTTTATTATTCCATCTTAAAGCTAAAGGAGGAGTTACGGTTCTAACAGAATTCATCGCATCTAATACAATATAAGTCATTTCATTAGTAACATCTTGACCTTCTGAATTTATTCCTCCAATTGTGATAGTCTGAAATCCTATCGCACCACCTCCAGCTCCAGACCAGATAGGAGGATGCAGAAAACCAGTCTCTTGAGATTTTACAAATATACACTCAACAAGTTCTTGAGTCTCTTCTCTCGTGATTTGATTATTTTTTAAATCATTCTCAAAATATGGGTTGAAACATACATCAAATCTAATTCCGTCTCCAACCATAGGGACATCAATGAAATTGATAATCAGATGGATAAACCAATAAAATTGTAATGCTTCTTGTAATGTTCTAGGCGGATTTTCAGGTACCCATTCGCAAATTTTGGCTATTTCTTCTAGTTCATATTTCCTCATAGCATCTCCAATACTTCCTGCTTCTTTTCTAGCTAAATTTGCATATCTTTTAGCCCAATTAATCGCCCCTTCAATAGTAATGATAACGCTCTGTAAAAACTGTTTTTTATGGACATATTCTTCCCCATTGTTATTCCCATCTAACCATTCATTCTCAAGTCTTTGGAGTCTTTCCTCAGCTTCTTGAATAACTCCTTTCAAACCTATTTGGAAGAGCTTTTCAAAATTAGGAGTAGCAGACTCCCAATTAAATACATAAAATTCATTATATAAGTCTTTAGGAATAATATTTTTAAACAAATGGTGTATCGATAAATTTTCCCAATACTTATCAATTTCAATAAGTTCTTCTCGTTCTTCTTCAGTTAACATGTCTGAATAAATCTGACCTGGTGCTGTTTCCCGTTCAACCCATTTATACGCGAATTCAGGATAATGTACAACCGAATCTGGTGTAGATGCAAAATTTCCAACTATTAATTCTTCAGGTCTGAGATATATAGTCATATTTTCCAAAATATATCTTAATCCCCAGGCTCTTCTCAAAACCATCGGTTTTCCTTCAGATTGCTTATAAGATTCCGTCAAAAGTTTTGCTCTCTCTAAATCTAAACTCCACCTCATTCCGGGTCGGTTTGCTCTAGCATCATCAGCTATCTCAATATTTGCGACCTGTAGAGATTTTATTGGAGTTTTCATCATTAATTTTTGAGTTCTTTCAGTCATAATTTTTTATACTCCCTTATAACAAAAATAACTTATGATTATTAGATATTAGTTAAAACTAATAATTAATAAGATTAAAAATTTATTTAAACGTTGGTTTTATAAACTAAATCTTTATAATTTGCCAAATTATTAGATACAACTAAGATTTAACCTTTTTCTAATTTATAATAAAGTTATGGATAATGATTTTCATATTTAAGTGCATTTTCAATAATATTGATAACTCATAACCAACTTTTTGATATTTTATGTTAATCATTATTAAATTATGATTATCAAAGAAGCAGAATTTAATAAACTAAAATCTGAAAAGAGTCCATATTTACTACAACATGCTAAAAATCCAGTACATTGGTATCCATGGGGAGAAGAAGCATTTACTAAAGCTAGAGATGAAGATAAGCCAATCTTTCTATCAATTGGATATTCAACTTGTCATTGGTGCCATGTAATGGCACATGAATCCTTTGAAGATAATGGAGTTGCTGAATTGATGAATGAAGTATTTCTATCAATTAAAGTTGATCGGGAAGAACGCCCAGATATCGATAAAATCTACATGACAGTATGTCAAATGATGACAGGCTCAGGAGGTTGGCCACTTACTATTATTATGACTCCCGATAAAAAGCCTTTTTTTGCTGGAACATATTTCTCGAAAGAAACTCGATTTGGACGAATTGGTTTACTAGATTTGATTAAACGTATTAAAGAACTTTGGAAAAACCAAAGAAATGAAATTTTAAATTCTGCAGAGCAAATTGCTTTTAGTCTTCAAAATATTGATCAAGAGTCCCCTGGTGAGAAATTTTCAGATAGCACTCTCAAAAAGGCATATCGACAATTATCCATACAGTACGATTCTGTGAATGGTGGATTTAGCACTCGTCCAAAGTTCCCAACTCCGCATAATCTTATATTTTTACTTCGATATTGGAAGCGAACTGGAGATAATAAAGCGTTAGAGATGGTGGAAAAGACCTTGTTAGAAATGAGAAAGGGTGGAATTTATGACCATATTGGATTTGGTTTTCATAGATATTCCACTGATACACTTTGGCTTGTACCTCATTTTGAAAAAATGCTCTATGATCAAGCATTAATCGCAATTGCTTACATTGAAGCCTATCAAGCAACCAAAAATGATTTGTATAGAAAAACTGCTGAAGAAATATTTACTTATGTTTTAAGAGATATGACATCTCCAGAAGGAGGGTTCTATTCAGCTGAAGATGCTGACAGTGAAGGAGAAGAGGGTAAATTTTATTTATGGTCTAAAAAAGATCTAGAAGAAATTCTTGAAAAAGACGAATTGGATTTGATTATTAACTTATTTAATATTGAAGAATCTGGAAATTATCTTGAAGAAGCATCAGGTAAAAAAACTGGGAGAAGCATCTTACATTTAACAAATTTACCAGATAAGGAAATAGTTGATAAAATTAATGAACTTCGTGATACTCTATTTAAGACGAGAGAAAATAGAAGTCATCCTCATAAGGATGAAAAAATTTTGACTGATTGGAATGGATTAATGATTGCAGCTTTAGCTAAGGGTGGTATTGCTTTTAAAGAAGATAAATATATAGAAATTGCTAAAAAGGCTGCAAACTTCATACTTTCAAACCTTACAGACTCTAATAGTAAGTTATTACATAGGTATAAAGATGGAGTATCAGAAATTAATGGTTTCTTAACTGACTATAGTTTTTTCATTTGGGGGCTAACAGAACTATATGAAGCTACATTTAATATTAACTATTTAAAATCTGCTCTTGAATTACATAAAACCCAAATTGAAGATTTTTGGGACAAAAATATAGGAGGCTTCTTCTTTACTTCCAGATATAGCGAACAACTATTAACCAAACAAAAAGATATATATGATGGAGCGATTCCTTCAGGGAACTCTATTGCTATGCTTAATTTATTGAGATTAAGTTATATTACAGGAGAGCATGAATTAGAGGAAAAAGCCGACAAATTATTAAGAGTTTTTTCTGAAAAGATAAAGGCGAATCCATTGGCTTACACCCAATTTTTAGTTGCCATTGATTTTGCTGTAGGTCCAAGTTATTCCTTAGTTATAGCTGGTAATTCTTATGCTGAAGATACAAAAAAATTCATTAATCTAATTTCAAATGAATATATTCCAAATAAAGTATTGATGTTAAGAAAAATTGATCAAGAAGTCCCTGATATTGATCAATATTCAAATTTTGTTGAATATTTTTATGATTATGAAAAAAAAGCTACTGCATATGTCTGTATAAATAAGACTTGTAAACCTCCAACTCATGATATAAATCAAACACTAGAATTTTTAAAACCTAAATGGGTTTAATATTCAGAAAATGTGTAAAAATTAAATGAAAATAGCATTATAATCCAAATTTTTCAACTTTCTGATTTACTAAATCCTTCAACTCATCGATTGAATTCACTGCATTCATTTCATCTTGAGAAATAAATAGATTAAGGCCAGATTCGTCTAAAATATATGCAGAGGGGAATTTTGCATCAGCAACATCATATTTTTCACTAAATTCGTCTTTGTGTAAGAATTCGAATTTAAATTTATCCTTCTTTTTAAATTCAACAGGAACACCTAGATCATTGACAAAATTTTTCCAATCCTTTTTCATACCAAAAGCACCAAATGTTACAGCACATAGATTGCATTGATAAGTACTTTTACGAAAAGTCTTATGAAGTGTATCTTTAAGACCCGTAAAAATTCCTCCAGATTCAGCATTATACACAAAAATTAGTCTTTTTCCATTATCTTCACTCACTAATATCAACTCTTAATAGAGGATTTATTTTATAAAAAATAGTTTAATTGTAAATTTTTTTAATTTATAGGTTTTAAAACATAAATCTTAAGCATGTTACAAAAAAAATACTAAAATCTTATAGATATTATACCTGTTTATCTAAATCAAGTGTTTAAGTTATAGACTGCGAAATATTAGGCAGATTATTAATCTTACTTAACACTAATACTTCCATTTCATCCAGTGACTTCACTGAGTTCATTTCATCATCAGAGATAATTAATTTCAATTTTCCATCTTCAAGAATATAAGCTGAAGGATATTTTGCGTTATTTATATTAAATTTTTTCTCGAATTCGTCTCTATGCAAAAATTCCGTTTCTATATCTAAATTATTGATAAATGATTTCCAATCCTTTTTCATAGAAAAAGGACCAAAAGTCTGCATACATAGATTACACTCATATGCGCTGGGTCTCAGAATCTTCTTCCAAAAATCCTTAACCAAATTAATTACTCCCGAGTCAGCATTATAAACAAAAATTAGTAGTTTTTCTTTCATTTTATACACCCCGTTATAAAGATATACCAAAATACTATTTTTTAAGGTCCTCATTATCATTTATAAAAAAATAGTTATTTTAAGAGAATAAAATTATGAAAAAATTGTAAAAACTCTGTAAAATATTAATTAAATATTTAGATTTAACTTAGATTTTAGAATGGAATAACTTGCGAATCTTCTCCATCCTATTTCTATTAGTGTTCCAATCAAAACCCCCTATACGTGATTGAGATTTTAAATGTATAACTTTTTCCTTATCATCGAATAAAAATTCCACATCATCTTTAAATCGAAATAGACGTGTTTTAAATAAAAAATGTAAGTAATTATTTGTTTCTTTGAGTAATTTAGTTCTTTTTAAAGATTCAATTAATTCTTTTAATTTTTTTTTTGTTTCTTCAACGGTTGATTTATATTTTAGAGGTTCAATATAATTTACCGTATATTTTTTGTTACACTGAGATGACACACAATAATGCCGTTTTGGGCAAGCGTAAAATTTTCCATTGATTAATCCAACTTTTTTTTCCTTTATTAACAAAATTATTACCTTTTCAGAAAGTTAATTTTCGCTATAGAATAATCGTGTCACATTTTCCATTCTTTTTCTATTAACTCCAAAATCGCTATATCCAAGCCTAGCTGCTGAACGGAAATGTATAATTTTTTTTGAATCATCAAAATAAAACTCCACATCATCTACAAATCTAAAAAAAGCGGTTCTAAATTCAACATGAATATAATTTTCTGTTTTAGTTTTAATTCTAAATCTCTTTAAGGAGTTTATAATTCTCAAAATTTTAGATTTGGCTTCTTCTAAAGTGCTACTATATTTTATTGGATCCATTTTATGTTTTTCATTTTCACTTTGAGTTGAAACACAGTTTGGGGATTTAGGGCAGGGATGAAATTTACCTTGAGTAATTCCAATAGGTTTTTTTGCCATTTCTAAGAAGAACACCTAATTCGTTTAACTTTTATTGTTAAATATGAAATCACTTCAGAATTTATAGATATGGTTTATAATTTTAAAATAGAATACTAAAGACATAGAAAGTTAGAAGATATAACGTACACTTTTTATATTATATGTCGAGTATATCCTTTATATCTGAAATAATTTTTTCAGGATCAAAATAAGTTATATTACTTGTTTCAAGAAATTTATTTATTTCCTCTCTATATCCTTCTTCAAAGTCTTGTAAAAAGTAAGCCAACCTCTCCTTTAAGCCTTTTTTTGCTGGTTCTGAAAGAAATAATGCTAGTTTAATCCATTGACCATAAACGGCATGTATATAGAATCCTTTATACTTAATTTCATCCATTCCTTCTGCTCCACTGATCTCAGAAATAAATGAGTCCATAGCACTTAAGAAGCCAGATACAAGCTCCTGATCTACTTTTAAATCTTCGCGAGCATAATTTACTAAAGGAACGCCAGAAACTTTTTCAATTATTAATACAGTTCTAAATATTTCTCGATATCTGGGTTTTCTTACTAATGATTTTTCTCTTTCTAATGCTTCTTCTTTTGGTAAAATTTCATACATAACAAATTTTTTTGGATTGTATGAATCTGACTCACTAAATTCATAATCTGAAATCTTAGTTATTCTTGATTGGGCTCTAATTGGTTCACGTGGAAGTTTCTTAATATAATTATCCCTAATTTCTGTATCATGATCCTTAGATTTTTTGCCTTTAGTAATTCCCAAGACCCTTTGATGTATTGGATCTACTACATAAAACCAAACATTAAGTTTCTCCATATCTGAGATTAATCTTTCTAAACCAATATTAAATACTCCTCTTGGTGTTGTGACAAAAACAGTCCAAGCTGCAATTTTAGAAGCCTCATTTAACAAATAAAAAGTGTTTTTGTATTCATCATCGGTCATTTGGGGGCCCGTTCTCACAAAAACAGCTTCAGTTCTTAAAAGAGGTTTTTTCTTAATCAAATATAAATCTAAATTATATTTCGAGTCATCAATATTAGAGGTGTTATAAACATCTATTCCCAAATCCGCGCAATAATCTGCAAAAACATCAATCAACTCATGCTTTGCGATGAAATCAAATCTAGATAAATATTTTTTAATTTTATCATCCTTAAAGAGCATATCAGCGATAAAAGCTAAACATGTAGGATAAACTTTTTGAAGTTCTGAAATTTTTTTGTATTTTTCATAGAAATGGATACTTATATAATCAAGATAATCCAATTTTGTTAACTCTTCCTCCATTGGAATTGGAACCCTATTCGTTTCAGTAAAGTTCTTTAGTTCTTTAAATCGCATTCTAACAATCAAACAATTTAAGCATATTATTCCAATTTTACCTTGATTTTCTTGCAGAATTATATCAAGAATTATTTCTGGATTTTGAGAAGTCATAATGAAAGTTATAATTTTTAGATTTTAAAAGATTATTATAATATATTATGAATTAGTCTTATTTTTAAGATTATCCTAAGCCTTTGAGAGGACATAAGCATCTTTTAATCTTAAAATTGCTGTAAAGAATACTAATCCCGCAAAAATGCATAATAATAGAAAACGTAATGAAACAAAAATGGTACTAAAAAAAAGAAATAAAAAAGTTTCTGAACGTTCCATAAGTCCTGGGCGATAATATATTACTTTTTCTAACTCGTTTAATTCTTCTTCTTTTATAGCTATTCCCATCAATAAAAACATGGATAAACATAAAACAATTGCTCCAAGAGATAACAATCCTGGCCACATTAACGTCAATGGATCTGTAGAGATAAGAGATAAAATAATAGTCACCTCTACGGTCCTATCACAAAAAATATCCAAAATACCTCCAAAAACAGTTGGTTTTATTAATCTAGCCAATGTTCCATCTAAAGCATCAAAGAAAAATGATATAAACATTAAAATGGCTGCAATAGTGATTAATTGAGTTTTCCATATAAGTATTCCACTTAAGAATATAGAAAAAGCACTTATCAAACCTATAATCAGAGCAATAATAGTGATTTGATTAGCTGAAATTTTATTATAAAACAATTTTTTAACTAATTTTTCAACAAATGATTTAAATTTAGTTTTAGACAGCCATTTATCAATCATTAAATCAATTATTCAATATCTCTCTTGAAATATAAAAATTAATGTATTTTTTCTTTAAAAAAGAATTTAATTACAACCTATCAGTGATTATTGAATAAATTTGTTCGGCAGTAAAACCTTTTATATCAATTGCGGAACATCGACAATTACCTGAACAAGCACCACATCCTTTACATAATGCTTCATTGATTTTAGCTACTGTTCCAAACCATCTATCTTCCACAAGCTCAATTGCTCCATAAGCACAATTTTCAACACACATACCACATCCAATACATCTTTCAGGATGTACAATTCCAAAAAAAGGTTCAATTTCTACTTCTCCTTTGGCCATTAATACTGCTGCGCTAGATGCTGCTCCTTTAGCTTGAGCTACAGCATCTGGAATATCTTTTGGGCCTTGAGCGACTCCTGCTATGAAAATTCCTTCTGTTAATGTGTCAACAGGTCTTAATTTTGGATGTGCTTCTAAAAAAAATCCATCTGCAGATTTTTGAATTCTTAATAATGAAGTTATTATATCTGCATCTGCTCTTGGTTCTAAGCCACAAGATAATATAAATAAGTCAACTTTGAGTTCAACTGGTTGTTGCAGTAAAGTATCTTCAGATCTAATAATAATATTATGATCTTCGTCTTCACTGACTTCAGCAATTCTACCTCTCATATATGTGATTCCATAATTTCTTCCTGCTGATTCGTAAAATTCTTCATAACCTTTTCCAAAAGCCCTAACATCCATATAAAAAATATATACATCTGCATCTGGATGCTTTTCTTTATATTGGCGAGCTTGTTTTGTTGCATACATGCAACATACCCTGGAACAATACTGATTACCACCCTCTCTAAAATTCCTGCTTCCTACACATTGAAGGAAGGCAATACTATGGGGTTCTTTTAAATCAGATGGTCTTATAGGTTTCCCAATAACTGGTCCAAAAGAACTTAATAGACGTTCCATTTGAAGTCCAGTAATAACATTTGGATACTTTCCATATCCATATTGCTTTAACTCTGTTGGATCATATAAGTCCCATCCAGTTGCTACGATAATTGTTCCTACTTTAACTTTTAAATATTCTGGTTTATCATCATAAATTATCGCTTCTGGCTCACATACATCTGTTCTTGCACAAATTCCACATTTAATACAGTGATCCATATCTATTGTATATTGACCGGGGACTGCTTGAGGAAATGGAATATATATAGCTTTTCGAGAGGCTAATCCTAAATCAAACTCATTTCCAACAGATACAGGACAAAAATCGACGCATATTCCACATCCAGTACATTTTTCTTGATCCACATAATGAGGTTTTTTCAAAATTGTAACCTCAAAGTTCCCGATATAGCCATTAACCTCTACTACTTCTGAATATGTTAAAAGCTCGATATTCTTCTCTCGTGAAACTTCAGACATTTTTGGTGTAAGTATACAACTTGAACAATCCATCGTAGGAAACGTTTTATCAAGTTGAGCCATATGTCCACCAATTGTAGGAGTTTTTTCTACTAAATACACTTTATAGCCTTCATTCGCAAGATCTAATGCAGCATTCATTCCAGCTATTCCTCCTCCAATTATTAAACATGAAGGCTCTACTTTTACTTTCTGAACTTCTAATGGAACCAACTCTCTAGCTTTAGCAACAGCCATTCTAATATGATCTTTTGCTGTTTCATATGCACCCTCTGGTTCTCTCATATGAACCCAAGTGGAATGTTCTCGGATATTTGCCATTTCAAATAAAAATTGATTTAATCCAGCTTCTTTGCATGCAATTCTAAAAGTTGGTTCATGCATTCTCGGAGAACACGCTGCAACAATTACTCTATTTACTAATCCAGCTTCAATATCTTCTTTAATCATTTTTTGACCAACGTCTGAACAAAAGAACTTATATTCCCGAGCTACTTCTACATTTGGAAGAGTTTTTGCATATTCTACTAAATCCGGAACTGAAACAACACCTCCAATATTCACCCCGCAATGACATACATAAACTCCTATCCTTGGTCTCTCATTCCCGGTGATTTTAATTTCTTTTTTCGTTTCTGTCATTTTTTTCTCCTAAATTAATTGTTTTTTAACAATACTTAAAAATGGATCAACTGAAATAAATGGAGAAACACCTTGTAAATTATGATTTTTAATTAAACCTAATAAATATGGATCCATTCCAAACGCAAGCCCTAAGAGCTGTGTAATATATATAACTGGAATTTTAAATGGCTCGCCAATCATATCTTTATAAATAGAATTTACCTCCACTTGACCTAAATCTAATTGTAGATGGCAGAAAGGACAACAATTAATAATAATATCAACACCAGCATCCCTCATATTTGTAAGCTTTTCTCTTGTAAAATCAGCAGCTACTTCTTTAACAGCCGTTCTAACAGCTCCCCCTGCTCCACAACACATATATTTATCTTTATAATCTATACTTTGTGCTCCTGTAATTTCAACAATTTCATCTAGAAATCTTGGAGCTTCATATTCACCCTTCCAAGGGCGTTTATCACTTGGTTTTACAATATGGCAACCATAATGTACAGCAACCTTTAAATCAAAAAACTTGTACTTTATATAATCTTTTAAATAATCTAAACCCATATCGAGATATAACGCCTGAACAACATGTTTTGGTTCAAGATGTCCCTTATATGTTCGTCCTACTTTAGCTAGATAATTATTTATTTCTTTTTTTAATTCATATTCATGTTCAAGTTCATACCAAGCATCTCTGAGAGTTCCATAACAACCATTACACCCCGTAAGTGGATTTACTCCAATTTCTTCTGCAATTGAAATGTTTCTAGCAGCAATAACTAACCATGTTGGAATATGAAATGCTCTAAAAACTCCGGGAGCGGGACAACATGAAGCACCTGGTAAATCTAAAATTTGAGCTCCAAGGTGGTCGAACACATTCCTTATTGAAGTTTCAATCATAGGATAACGATTAGGGATAACACATCCTAAAAATAGTCCATAATGCCATCTGTAATCTTCATTAATCATTATTTTTCCTCCTCAATATTTTTTTTCTTAGCTCTTTCCTCTTTCAGTTTTGCAGCATTATCCATTAATTCCTTAAATCCTACAGCATCCATTAATTCTTGACATTCTTTAACTGCTTCAGGATAAGAATGAACTGTTGGAGGAAGTGGGGGTAATCCATATGATTCTCGTAAATCTCTCCATTTTTTATTTGCTTCTCCATCTGCTGGAACACCATGGCCTGTAGTATAAAAAATATTATTTGCTAATCCAAAATGAGAATCTAAAATATAACCTTCCTCAACGGCAATATTTCTAAGTTTGATAATCATATCTGTAACAGGGATATTTCGTGGACAACGTTCATAACAATAATAACAAGTTGAACATAACCAAATATCTATATCTTGCAAAACTGATTCATCACCTGTTAATGCTCGACGAACTGCAGAACGAGTTCTGTATGCTGTACGTCGTCCAGATGGGCATCCTCCCGTACAAGTTCCACAATTTATGCATGCTCTAATTTTTTCTAAACCCGCATCGACAAATTTTTGTGCAATTCTTGAATTTATAGACTTATAGACTTTTCTTTTTATATATTTTTCGACATTTTCACTCATAATTTACTCGAATCTCGTATATGATTTAAAAAAAGATATGCAATTTTGTAATAAACAAAGCTTTTGCTTTTAAGTGTTTGATCAAACAAATTAATTGATAATCTTAAGAAGGAAAAAGTAATTTTCTTAAAAAAATTTGTTATCGATAATTCATAACTAATTCTAAAGGAAGAGTTATTTCTTATATTTTACATTTTTATAAGTAAAAAGTGGACTGCTTTTTGGTTATTTTGATTAGACTAAAAAAAGGTATAAAATTTAACTAGAATCTAATTATGATCATTCAAATGAATTAATTCATTCAAGTATTCTAATTGTTTATCTTTTGATAAAAAAGCTAATTCTTTTTTTATTTTTTTTTTCTTTACTTTTGATACATTTAAATCTCTTAGTTTATCACGAATCTCCTTTGATAAAATCGTAAAAATTCTTGAAAAATAGCTCTTAATTTCAGGTATATTTTCAAGATCTCCATTTTCTCCCAATTTTGTCATTTTATTTAATTAATATCCGTTTATTCAAATTTTTAAATTAACTTCTTTGATTTATTATTATTCAAATTTTTTAATAAAAAATTAGGAGTCCAGTTCTTCTATAGATTTATAAAATAAATTTTGCTTAAGATAGAGAAAATTTTGAATTTAATATTTTTAAGAGTTTTATTTTAAGATAGGAAGGGAAAAATAGAATATACTACCTTTATTTCTTCCTTCAGATTCAAGCCAAATTTTTCCTCCATGTAATTCTACAAGCTTTTTTGTAATATATAACCCTAATCCAGTACCATCAGCGGCAATATCCCATCCTTGGCCATATCGTTCAATTTTTCCAAACTGTCGAAAGACAAGATTTTTTTCTTCTTCTGTAAATCCAATTCCATTATCTTTAATTGAAATTTCATATGAGTTATCATTTATCTCGGAATCAATTGATATTTCTCCTCCAGGGGGTGTATATTTAATTGCATTTACCAGTAAATTTGACATAACCTCATAAATCCTCTCTTTATCAAATTTTGTTTCTAATTTTTGTGGTAAATTAAGAGAAATAGTTTGATCTCTTAATTTAGCTAATCCTTGAAGTTCTTTAACGCAAAATCTAATTAAGAAAGCTAAATCCTCATCTTTTAGATTCAAGGATAATTGCCCTGCTTCTAATTTGGTACTATCTAAGAGTAAATTAATTATTTTTTCAAGGCGTTTACTTCCATCACTAATTTCCTTTAAGATTGATATGACTTCAGGATCAAGTTTAGATTTATAAAGAGTTAGTAATAGTTCTGTAAAACCTTTTATTGAAATTAGTGGTGTTTTCAATTCATGCGAAGTTCTTGAAAATAACTCGGATTTTAATTTATTTATTTTACTTAATGTTATATTTTGTGTTTCTAAATCTTTTTGTACTTGCCATCGTCTTTGTTCTATTTCAAGTGCATCACATATTAAGAATAGAACTAATTTATCTATTCCACTTAATATAGGATTATTTTTATAAAAAATGCATACTGCACTATTAAGACCAGCATGGGATTTAATAACTTTTCCAAAACAACCCTTAAAATGATGATCTAATATGAAATGATCAGATTTAGCGTATGTCATTCTATCAATATCTATAAAGGTTTGAGGAAAGTCGTGTTCTTCTTGGAAGAGCAAACTTGCAAAGAGTTGATGAAATTCTTCAAAACTATAATTATATATTTCATTTTCGGAGGTTATTATTTGATAATTTTCTATTGTATCAGAAATTGATTTATGAATGTACAAAATTAAGTCACCATTCAGTAATTTTAGGCATGTTTCTAATAATAAATCGATGTTTTTTCGAATATCTGCTGTGAAATTTAAAAAATTAATATTTAATTCATATATTAAATTTTCATACATTTTTTTTTCTGTGATATCATCTAACCATATTCTAATGCTATCAATTTCCCCACTTTCATTATAGTGAGGAATACGTTTTCCAGCTAACCATTTTAATTTCCCTTGTTTATCTGTAATTCGAAATTCGAGTTCTGCTTCCTCATTAGTTTTTAGAAGTTTAGCTAAATCGTTTGGATGAATAACATTTTGACGGAATACTTTTTCAGTTATCTCCTCTTTGTGAAAACCTATAATATCCAATAGTTTTGGATTAATGTAGAGCATTTTTTTATTAATAATATCAAATTCCATTATCCCAACTGAAGATGTTTCTAAAATATCCCGAAACTTTTTTTCATTTTCCTTCAGAGCTTCTTCAGCTTTTTTCATACCGGTTATATCATGGATAACTGCTAGAATATAACTTTTTTTTTTCATATTTAGTAGATTTGAACTTACTTGTACCCATTTAATTTCGTTATCTTCAGTTTTTATAGGAAATTTTATTGCTTCTATAAGATTTTCACCGAATAAGTCTTTATATCCTATTTTTAATTGGTCTAAAGCATTTTCAAGATATATTTCTAAGTCTAAAAAATTTTTACCTTTAAAGTAAGCTGAAGAATAACCACTTATTCTTTCTATAGCACTGTTACATTCTAGAATTGTACCTTGTAAATCCGTTAATATAACACCATCTGGAGAAGTTTCAAATAATTCATGATATTTAGCTTCTGATTCTTTTAATTTTTCTTCAGCTTTTTTCCTTTTACTAATATCTTCAATGATTACTTGTATTACTTTATCATTTTCAATTGTACAGAAAGAAGCCTGATATCGCACCCAGACTGGTTTTTTTTTATTTGTATAAAGTTGAATTTCTCTCGGCTCAGGAATCTTGTCTTTAATAAGAGTTTTAAAATCTTTCATAACAGAATAAATATGTTCTTTAGGTATAAATGATGACTTTGCAAAATTCATTCCAATCATTTCCTCTCTCTTAAATCCTGAAAATTTTTCAGAAGCTAAATTACAGTCTATTATTGTTCCCTGCATATTAACTAAAAGTATAGCATTGGGAGAACTCTCATATAAGTGTCGATATTTTTCTTCAGATTCTCCTACTTTCTGTTCTGCGAACATTTTTGCTGTTATATCGATGTTAGTGCCAATGATATACTCAATCTCATTATTTATGTATACTGGACTGATAATATTATAGAAATAATGATTTACTCCATTTATCTCAAAACTTACCTCACCTTTTACTGTTTCCCCAGAAAAAGCTTTTGAATTATTATCTTTCCATATAGTAAGAGTATCTTCACTATTTGCTACATCTTCAGGACGTTTTCCAATTACATCCCCCCAATGTTCCTTACAAATGGAATTTTGCATTACATAATAACCCTCTTTATTAATTATAAAAACATCAAAAGGTAAGCTTTCAATGGAAGTTTTAAGGATAATCTCACTTTCTTGAGGGCTTAAAATGCCAAAATTCACCTTCTTATTATTAAGCATATAAAAAACACCTATCTCCTAGGATATTTTGAAAATTATCAAACACTATTACCTTATAGTAATTATATTTCCTTAGTAAAAGTCGATTTATTTATACCTTACTCTATTAAGACATTTTCGTATCGTAAATATACACAATTGTACATTAAAACATCTTATAAAATGAACTTCTTTAAATTTTCATCATTTTTGATCTCAGCTACCATTTGGTTGTTTAATTTGCTATAATCTGTTCCATACTTTACGCTACCACTTAGTTGATTTAAATCAGAATATCTTAATGTTAATTTAGCAGCATAATCTAATGATTCTTTATCATATTCTCCTTGCATGATAGTAATAGGTCCAGGAACATTCATTGCTTCCATAATTAAATCGTTAGGTTTCTTCAGTGTAAGTAAGATATTATTCTCTTTCTCATCCCTTCCTACTATGATCTTAGTTTTTTTATACCGGAAATGACGACCAACTCTAAGAATAGGCACATCTTGCATCTTAAGATTTATATTGAATTTCAAAGAATCTTTTAAGCGATTTGTGAAATTTTCGTCGGTTAATAAACAACCTCCACAGGCATAGTAATTTTCTAGTAAACCATGTTCTCGAGCTAATTTCATCTGTATTTTTCTACTCCTTCCTCTAATCCCTAAAAATTTTTTTCGATCTATTAAACCTTGTTCTTCATAAATAGTTGGCTTTAAGTGAAGTGCTGATAAAGGTCTTAGGAGTTTACCTTCAAGACCCGATTCTTTTTCCACGATCTTTAAAGCATCGAAATGTTGAGATTTTGGCCGTTGATTAAGTACTTCTCCAGTAAATATCAAATCTGCTTTAATTTCATTTAGAAATTCTTTTGCTTTCTTTAAAATGTATATTCTACAGTCTATACATGGGTTTATATTCTTTCCATAACCAAACTTAGGATTTCGAATTATATCAAAATAATCTTCTTCTAATGGTAAATAATGTATTTGAATTCCAAGTTTTTCTTGAAATAAATCTAAATTGCATTCTGTTTGACTAGATTCTTTATTATATTGACAAAATGGGGATGTGAAATTTAACCCTATCACTCTAATTCCTTGCATTTGTACTAATAAACAAGCAATTAAGCTGTCTAAACCACCTGATACTAATCCAAGTCCTATTATTTCGCTTTTTTTAATGGTTTTATCATTATTCATAATATAAAAATAAGAAAAATCTAATCAAGATTAATTTAAATCTCAAAAACATTTAATTTTTTCTTTAAAGTTCTATAAATCTGGAATAAAAATCGAGATACTTACTTTTTATTTCTAATCATAGCCCAATTCACTATATCAGTGTCTGGCACTTTGTATTCCTCAATAATTTTAAAACCTAATCGCTCATATATAGGCAGATTCTTTTCATTATTCGTATCGAGAATACAAGGTAAATTCTGTTCATCAAACTGATCAAACATTGAATTTAGTAAAACACGAGATAAACCTTTTCCTTGATCTCTAGGGTTTATCCCAATTATAGATAAATACCAATATTTTGAAGGTAGTAGTTTTTTATGTTTTGAAGAAACGTAATTATAAAACCTATTCTGTCTTTTAATAGCATTACTGCCCAATTTAAGGAAATAGGAAAGTCCACCGTTTAAAAGTCCCATCATTGTAGTGATTTTCGCTTTATTTGAAGGAAACCATATCGAAATCCCCTCTAAGTTAGGAGATGTTGCATGTGCAACACCATATTTTATACCAATGCGAAGTAACAGCTCCATCATTGACTTTAATTTCTTTTTTCTCTCTTTTTGCTTAGGGAAAAAATATATCATTAAAGGATCATGAAAAAATGCTTCACTAATTGTTTCACTTGCTGGCTTTATCTGGTTTTTCGATAAAAAAATGAGATTACTCAAAACAAGTCCCTAAATTCCTAAATTATTTTCTAATACCTAAATATCCCTAAATTAGTAAACGGTTTTGCTAATTTAAACTCATGGATTTAAAAAGTCGATATAAAAGAAGTTCATCTTAAAATTATTTAAAATTTTAATCTCTATAATAGAAAACCTAAAAAAAAATCAAAAATACATTTCTTTATAATAAAAGTTTAAATTTTAAAATACAAAATTTAATATTTGTAAGCCAGTGTTGCCGAGTCGTAAGGCGATGGCCTGCAGATTTCTTTGAAGAAGATAGCCATTTATCATGGGTTCAAATCCCATCACTGGCTCCATTATTATTCCTGATTTTCAATTTTATATTCTATCAGTATAACCAACAAATCCAGCAAGTAGTATAAGAATTCCACCTATTAAACTGTCAAATATAATCAGAACAAGTCCTATAACAACACAAATTATCCAGTTTAATTCAATGAATTTATGAGGAATAATTACACTAATTAAGATGATAGCTGCTAAAACTATGAATATAATTAATAAAATAATTCGTGTGGCTTCTAAATTTCGAGCGCCAAATCCTAAAATTGCTTCTATTATTGCTACAACAGCACCAATCACTGCTAGTAATTTCATTATATCTCTATTTTGCATATTAAACATCCATTTCTCTAATGAATCTAAAATACAATATTAGTACTATCACAATTTATCTTAATTAATTTTTACCTATTTTTAAATAAAAAAATATAGCTACTCCACTGATTAAGAGAAATAAGTTTTTGCTTATGTCTATTTCTTACTAATATAAATTAAATTGGATAAAGTACATGAATTTCTCAAAAAAATTTAAATAATTGTTGATGAAGTAAATAATATGCCTAAGATTAATAAAAAAAATTTTTTAAAACTATTACCCGAAGAATATAGAAAACCATATGAAGATGAATGGATTCATAATTATTCTGTCGAGGTAGAAGAAATAACTAAAAATTATAAATTTTCACCTCAAATAGTATTTAGTGATTGTACTTGTAGAGACGGAGAACAACAGGCAGGAGTTGTTTTTACTCCCGAGCAAAAAGTTGAAATA
>JBHLLJ010000015.1:0-32936 GCA_048885705.1 Candidatus Hermodarchaeota archaeon
ATATTAAAATCTTTTATTTTTTATTTTGGGAGATATATTTAAAAATATAGCCCGGCACGGATTCGAACCGTGTTCGCTATACATCTCAAAATGGGATGCTTAGTCGCGGGGTTCAAAGCCCCAAATGCTTGGCCATTATGTTTAATACAAAAATCTTGTATTAATCTACACCACCGGGCTAATAGATTAATGTTTTCTAATTTTAATTAATATTAAATATTAAATGGCTTTAAATCTTGATTAAAAAATCTTTCACCTAATAAATTTTTATTGGTTTTGAGGAATTCAATTTCTTGCTTTTCTTTGCGATATTTATCTGGTAACATTTGTGGGATAGTATCTATAATTGGATACCAACGTTTACATTCATTACAAAACAGTATACCTGTTTTTATTTCAGTATCTAATTTTATTTTATTAATGAAATATAATTCAGGGATAATACTTTCAAGCTCGTTTTCATTTAATTGCTCCGCAAATTTTATAATTTTTGGTTTAACTTCTGAATTTATGATTTCAAAACATTTCTTACTTTGTTTATTGAGAGATTTATCCATTATATTACTGAATTCATTTAAACTTGAAAGTATTAAATTAAGGTAAGGAACAAGTTTAGTTTTTTCAATAACAATATTATCTTTCATGAAAATAGTTCCCTTTTCATGATATATATTAATAACTGCTTCATTTTTAATCAAATTGAAATCTCGAGTTTCATAAATATTAATTATAGATTGAAATTCTTCTGGTTTATTCTCAAAAGAAAAAATATATAATTTTAGGGGAAAAGACTTATCAATTGGACAAGCAAGTATATCGAAGAGCCAAGGCTTCATAATTATTTACACATAAAAATTCTTATAAAAGATAACTTCTTAATTGCTGAATTAGTTTATCCATTGTTCGATCAATTTTTCTTCTTCGCTTTTTGAAATCATCCGAAAGTTTTTGATATGCCGCTCTAGAAGGCAATCTCCCTCTCTTGTATCTAGATTCTAATAAACTTAAGCTATCTTTAACACTTATCCTTTCTGCTTCTAAAACATCTAATTTTTTTATAATATTTTCAAATGTTTCAGCTGTTTCCATTATTGCTTTTTTAAATGTGATTATTTCTTTTTGAATCTCATCAATTTTAGAGTCATTTTTAGCAATGATGTTTTTATACTTCTTTTTTGATATTTTCTTTCGCTTTATATCTTCCTCCGCTTTCCTAATTTCTAAAGTTAGTGCATTTTTCTCTTCGTATAAAGAGCAGAATTCTCTGATTTCATTAACAGGTATAATTCCACTAGTGATAGTATCTTTGTCATACTCTCTTTTTCGTAATTTAATTACTAAAACAAAACTAGTACCTAAAATTGCTATTATGAATATAAATATAGTAGGTCTTAAGAGTATATCAAAAATATTTATAGTGAATGTAAGTTGTATTATTTTACTTTCAATGGGGGATACATAATCAGATTTGTATTCAAGAATAGTAGCCCCGTGTGTTCTTTTTATAGCAACTGGATATTCTGTGATCGAATTGATATTATAACAGCCATCAATTATTACATTAGTAGTCTGATCCCTTCCTAAATAGCTAAAAGTTGTTGTTAATAAATCAATTTGAATTGATTGTTGTAGCCAATTTGATGAAACATATTTTTCAAAAGGTAGATTATATTCTACATTAAATCTGGATGATGAATTAGGTGTCATCGTTACCCGATTTTGCCATAAATTAATTGTGACTTTTTTAGTTTTTGGAGCTCCCGTGTTTTGAATTACTACACCAAAAATTTCTCCTAGATCATCATAGATATAAAGGTTTGAAGCGTGTTTAGGGATCTTAAAAGTAATGGTGTTAAAATTTATGTTTCCAAGGTTTTCTATAGAGAATTCTTCATTAACTCTTATTATTCCCCATGGTGAGATGTAGATATTACGGTTTATTCTTTTCATCTCAGTTTTAGTTCTTTCATCATCCCAGAAAGATATTCGAACTACCCCTTTATCCCCTAAATTTTCCAAGAAAGGAGCAATGCTGTCAATTCCTAGTTCTAGCTCAAGGTCTTCAAAATCGTAAAAGAGCATGTCAAGTCCGGTAAGAGGAACCCCCCAGTCACCCTCTACTTGTGAAACTCCGGAAGGGTGCCTAAAATATGAATATATTTCACCCTCAATTTTATAAGGGAGTGTGGGGTATACAGTTGTTAAGAAAGCAGCATACTCATGGTCGATCAATGCAAACACCATAATATCCTTGTAGATGTACGTAAACTTAATACTCGTTGTTTGATACGGCAAAAGTGGAGAATTAAAGTAAATTACTACCATTTCAAATCCATTCATTAAAGTATTTGAACGTTCCGCTAATAAAGTATTACCATTATTTCCAGTGGCTTTAAAGAAAATCAAATCTTCTGGATCGTATGACGGAAGTCCGAAAAATATTGAGGAAATAGGAAAATTATTAAAATTTTTAACGTCTAAAGAATCTTCAAAAATTAACAAACCAAATGCCGTTATATTAGTATTTCTATTAACTTTCGTAATTACAACGTTCTCTATTCCTTCCATGCTGGCAGAAAGTTCTGGGTTGTTATTGATCTTATCATTATTATTATCTATGTAATTAATTCCATAATTATGAGATATACATGAGAATAATACAATAAAAAATAAGAAACATATCAAAAATAAAATTAATTTTTCTTTTTTCAACATAAATTTATCTACCTTTCCTAAAATTATCTAAAATAATTAAAACAACATATAAAAATTTATTAAATTTTTTTTTACGTTTCAAAATAAAGTTTTATATGTTTTTGGTAATTAATCTTATATAATATTTAAATCAAGAATAATTATATTTCTAATGTCAAGTCGTACAACTCAGTCAAGACGCAAAAAGAGAAGAAGTGGAACCGCTCCAATGCCGATGGGGGGTGCCGGATTGATGAGATTCTTTCAAGATAGCTCAATCGGGATTAAAGTTGGTCCCATTAGTACTGTAGTATTATCTGTAGTCTTGATTATTATAGTAATTTTAGCACATGTAGGTGTTTTTACTTGGCTTTTCACACCGGGTGGTGGATAATTTCTTTTTACTTTTATATTAGTATTAAATAATTATTTTTTATTGAATACATATGAAAATATCAGAATTTCAAAATTTAATTAAAAATATTTATATACATCGCGATATCAATAGAGGGATTAAAGGAACTTTTATTTGGTTAATTGAAGAAATTGGTGAATTTGCTCATATCTTAAAAAGTAAAAAAATTGATACAATAAATGCATCAGAAGAATTGGCTGATATTATTGCTTGGACAAATTCACTAGCAAATATATTAGGTATTGATCTTGAATCTGCATTATCAAAAAAATATCCTGGATTTTGTATTAGGTGTAAATCAAAACCATGTGTTTGTGAAACATAAAATTATTTCAGACAAGAACGGTTTTAATTTTTCAAAGATGCGAAGAAGTATAGAGTTTTCTAGTAAAAATATAATATTTTAAAAAAAAGATTAAAATTTTATAATCATTTTTGTGTTTACCATGAGTATTTCCGGAAAAAAAATTTGGATCGATATTGAGCAACCTAAAACTGCTATAATGTTTAATTCGCTTTGGAAAAAGTTTGAAAATGAAGGTGTAGATGTGATGGTAACAGCTCGAGACTATGATTCTACTTATCAAATTCTTGATCATTCAAATTTAAATTATAAAAAAGTCGGAATGCATGGTGGTGAAAAGTTAGAAGACAAATTATATACTTACATCAATAGATTGGCACAACTTTTTCCTTTAGTAAAAAGATTTTCACCTGATTATTTTGTGACATTTTTATCTGTTGAAGGAACTAGAATAGCATATGGATTAAATATCCCTTCTATAGGAATGAATGATGAACCTCGAAATAAACCTGTATGTAAATTGATTCACCCTTACATAGAAAATATCATCACCCCTAACTGCATTCCTATAGAATTATATATAAAACTTTATGCTGATCCTGAAAAAATTATCAGATATAATGGCCTTGATGAGATTGCTTGGATTTCAGAATACACTCCCAATCCTACTATTTTAGAAAATTTTAATATACAAAAGGGAAAATATGTAATAATTAGAACTGAACCCACCCATGCATCGTATTTAATTCATAAATTTAGGCCGGAAGAGACTCAGATAGTAAAGTTTTTACCCTCAATTTTCAAAGAATTTCCAAATTACAAATATTTTCTGTTAGTTCGTTCAAAAAAACAAGAAGAATTTCTTTATAAACAATTTAAAACTCTTTCTAAAGAAAAGAATATTGTTATTACTCAATATTTGCCAAATTTAGTAGATTTTTGCTTTTATGCCGCTTTAGTAATAAGTGGTGGAGGAACAATTGTGAGAGAATCGAGTTTATTGAATGTACCAAGCATAGAGTTTTTTCCTGGAGAGTCTGCCCCACAAGAGAGATTCTTAATAGAAAATGGATTTCCTTTAGAACATATTCGAGATTCGTATGATTTATCAAAAAGAGCTATAAATATTCTTAATCAAGATTTATCAACAGAAAGATTTAAAATAAGTTCATTTAAAGACAAAATTAATCAATTTGAAAATCCTAATAAAATTTGCTTCGATTTTGTGAAGAAAAAATTAAGTATAAAGTAAATTCCCTTAAACTTAGTTAACCAATTTCTCATAAAGTGCCTCAAGTTTTTTCCCAACCGCATCCCAGGTGTACATTTTAATGTAATTTTGAGCTTTTTCTATAAGCGTCTTTCGTCTTAGATCATCCTTCAATAACATTACTATTTCTTTTGCTAATTGTGATGGATTTTTGGGAGGTACAAAAATAGCATTTCCCTGTAATATTTCTCTATAAGCGCCGATTGAAGAACAAATAACTGGTGTTCCACATGCTATTGCTTCGATTGGAGTCAATCCGAAGCCTTCAGAAGCATAAGAATAGGTTACAAAAACATCTCCCATTGAATAATAGATTGGAATTTCTTTTTCTGATAAAAAACCTACAAAATGAATATCTGTATATTTTTGCTCCCAATCTCTATAAATTTTCTCCATGGAAAAATCTGGCTTACCACCTATCACTAAATTAAGATCTGAAATTTCCTTTTTTGCTATTAGATAAGCTTCTATGATATCGTTTACTCCTTTGTATTTTGCTATTCGTCCAATGTACAATAGTACAGGTCCTTTAATATTTAATTTATCTTTAAATTCCTGAGCTTGTTTAGGAAGTGGTTTGTACTTGTCTTCAATTGCGGAATAAAGATTAACAATATTATTAATATTTACATTAGGCATATAATATTTGATTTGATTTCTAATTGATTCTGCACATGTTGTAATAAATGTTGATTTGTTGACTGCATATTTTATTAATAATTTTTCTAGGGGAATTCTAGTGAATTTTGTTTCAAACGGACCTAAGTCATGAATAGTTGATATGAATCGTTTTTGCTGAGATAAAATTATTGGTATAACACCTTTAGGCCCATTACCGTGAATAATATCAAATTTATAATTCTTAAGAAAATTTCTTGCATGTAGAGTAAATTGGGGAAACCATAAAAAACGCTTTCTTATTATATTAATTTGATGGATATTTGGATCTGAAAGGCTATGACTCCATTTAGCTGTTATTACTTTTACACTATGGCCTTGAGATCTCAAATAATTATAAATTCCAGTAAAAAATTTAGCTGCTCCGTCTTGACTATCAGGAGCAAATGTTAAGGAAACAAGACAAATATTTAATTTCTCCATTTTAAAAGATATAATTCCTTTTTGATAAAATTAGGTTAATTGTTCATATCCTTCTTCAGTTACTAAAATTGATTCTTCTATTTGAGCCACATAAGTACCTTTTTTTTCTGCTAAAACATAGTGAGCTTGTAATTTACCTTGTTGTAATAATTCTTGTAACCCAAAAGTTACCCCTAATCTAAATTCATCTGCTAACCATCGTTCTGCAAATGGTAACGTTTTATAATTTTTATTAATAAAACCTAAAATTTGTTTAGATGTTTTCCTACGTAATGGAACCCTGCCCGAATAAGGATTAATTTCATAAATATATGAATACGGTGTATTATGAACAGAACCTTCACCAGTACTAGCAAAGATTTCAATTGAAAAAACCTCACCGCTCTCCATAACATCACCTCCCTGAGAACCCAATTCAGGAAGCTGCTTTTTTCCATGAACTGTCCATCTTTCAATCTGGTGTCCCCCTAATTCTCGTATTGGATTATATTTAAAGCCTTTAACTATATCTTCGATCTTTTTACCTATATCTTTGGTATTTATCTTTGGTTTAACCATCATTTTTGCGGCATCTAAAGCAACCTCAGTAGCTTGAATAATATTTTTAAGAGCCTCATCTTCATTAAAATTCACACTAAAAGCAGTATCAACAATATAGCCATCAATATGAACTCCTAAATCTATTTTTACAAGATCACCTTCTTTAATTATTGTTCCATCATCTTTAATCGGAGATGTGTAATGTGCAGCAATATTGTTAATACATAAATTAACAGGAAAGGCACAATTACCTCCCAGTTCATCGATTTTTGCTTCAGTTTCAGTTATTAAATTAAAGGCATTTGCTCCTAGTTTGATTTTTGATTTAATGTATTTCTTTACTTCTTGAGCAATTTTTCCCGCTTTTCTAAGAGATTCTATTTTATGTTTTTCTTCTTTTTCTTTCTCTAATTCTTCTTTGCTTTTTATTTCTTTAGTTTCACTTTTTGAATTTTGATTCTCGGTCATTAAAATTACTAATACGGATTTTGATAAAAATATTTTTTAAATAAGTATTAACTTTATTAATAAAGTTAACATTAAAATTAGATCAAAAATAAAAATAAAAACACTATTATTATATTATTATCTTAATAGATCATTAACCTACTATTTGTTTTAGTTGAAAACCTTTGAGTGAAAACATTAGCGAACTCATCGATCTTTTAAGGCGTATGGAAGCCGTTAACTCAGACATTCAAGGTTCAGCAATAGTAAGCGTTCAAGGACTTCCAATATGTTCGGTTCTTGCAAGAGACGTAAACGATGGAATTGTCAGTGCAATGAGTGCTGCCATCCTTAGTGTTTCTGAACGTGCTGTAGAAGAACTTGCTCGTGGAGACCTAAAACGTATTTTGATAGAAGGTGTTGATGGAATAATCATTTTATCAAAGGCTGGAGACAATGCTATACTATGTACTCTAGCAAAAAGTGATGCTTCGCTTGGGATGGTCTTTTTAAATATCCAAAGTGTTTCTAAAAAAATTTCAGAATTGTTGGATTAAAAAAAATAATTCTAAGATTTTTATACAAAATTTTAATTTATTAAATTTCTTTTGATTTGTTAGTTATATTATGGTATCTAATCAACTCTTTATCGAATTTAAATTAGAATTGTCAAAGATCAGAGATAAGAAGAAACTTGAGAAATCATACTATGACAAACTCTCAAAATGTCTTAAAGCTGGAAAATTTAAAACTTTTGAACTTTTAATCGATGCATCAATAGATTTTAACATTTTTGTTGATGCAAACAGATTAACTGATCGGTTTAATATTATCTCAAAATTACTCTTAAATTGTGTTAATAAAATATTAACAGGATACCAAACATCAGCATTAGGAGAAATTATTGATATTTTGAGATTGGGAAACAAATATCACTTACTAGAAAAAGAAATTAATGAAGAAGAAAAGAAATTTCTTGAAAAATTTATAAATCAAAATAGACAATTTTTAGAAAATTTAAATGATTTATTTGGCAAGACATCTGATTCATTTGTTTTGTATGTTTGTAAAGTAATGCCCCAGAATCTTTATAATTACCTTTTAAACAGTCCTATTTCTTTTTTTCAAGATTTTGATGGATTTTTAGATTATGTTAAAAATATTTTTTTTGACCAGTATACTGTTTATGGGCTTAATGTGCGAAATCTAATTCCTCCAAAGAAGAATTCTATAAATGAAGAGAAAATAACTCCTCTTGAATACTTTTTTAATGAACTTCAACAAAAACAAAAAGAAAATCGTGATGCCACCAAAAATTTCATTGAAATCAAAATGATTTATGAAGAAATAGACAATTTCGAACAAGGAATAGAAGAAAAGTATGAAATAGAGAAGATACATCTTATTTCTCCCTCCAACATTTTAAAATATAAGGATAAAATTTTTGATAAAAATAATTATAATTTTTATAATTTATCTATGGTTGTTCTTGGAGGTTTGGGACCACAAGGATTAGGTTTCACTTATTCTACCCCTAAAGGAGAAGTTATTGAAATATGTTCCGACCGACGTGAATCTGAAGCAATTATCATAAAATATAAACAGTATTTAAAAAGGAAGTTTTTGATAAAGTTAGAAAAAGAATTGAAGAATTATGGAATTGATGAGAAACTTAAACCTAGAATAGTGAAGTTCTTATCAAATGTTCTCAATCAAAAAGAATTAATAAATTATTATAAAAAAGAAAAAATCATAAAAAGAGTTAAAGAATTTTTAGAGCACATAGAGGATTTTCAGCATGACTTTAAGTCTGAACTTCAAGAATTAATAACTAAGGTTTCAGGAGCTATTTCGATTATCCTGAGAAGGATTGAACTTAAAGATCAGTTTATAACTCGAATAAATTTAGTTGCTGAAAATAAAATAAAGCCGGAAGATGTAGCCAAATTAACAAGCTTGAAAGGAAAATCCCATTATGATGTACTACGTGAGCGTTTTTTCTTTCAAAATATTGTTAATTGGTTTTAAAATCAATATAAAATAATTTTAAAAAGTTAAAAATTAAAATTATTTTCTTATTTCTTGAATTTGGTCAAAGATGTTGTCGAATCTTTCTCTTATTGAACCATATAAACCTTCTTCTTCCGATACAACTGAGTTAATAGCTGTTTTTAACCCATAATGGCTTTCTGATATTAATACTCTGATTGGTAATGTCAGTATGTCATTAAAAATCATTAAAAATTGTTGAATAATATTAATAATTTGAGGCACTTTTTCACGTGTTCTGTCTATAGTAGATGTTTCAGAAGATATTAATCCATTTTCTCGCTCTGCTTTTAATTCCTCCCATACATTATCCTTTAATTCAGAAAAATCAATGCCTAAATTCTGTAGAGCCATTTGAGCCCCTTCAAAAATATAAGTTATTGTGTCTTTACCAGTAAATCGTTTAACATTATCAACCATTTCAACAGGAGCTAGGCCATCTAAAAAATTAACTAATAATGAATTATAGTCTCGGATAACATCAAGTGGAATAAATAATAAAGTCATTTCTTTGAATTGTTTGAATATATATCCAAAAATTTTTGCTAACCATTCATTTTTAAGGAATTTTTCTAATAATCCACCATATTCATTTAATAGGTGAGTTCCTAAGTATCCAATTATTCTAATCATATCATCTTCATAATTCCTGAAATAATCAAAGAAATGTTCGGGTTCCATGTTTAATTTGTCTTTAATTATATCAGAAACTTTTTCTTTTATTGATTCTAATGGTTCATCAAGATATTCTTCTAATTTATCAATTGATATTACATCTTGAAGCTTATCAATAATATCAAGTTTAGTCTCCTGTAAAACTTCTTCTCCTTCAAGAGTTTCTTTAAAATAAGTCCTAATTATTTCTTTTTCTTTAGTGCTGGACTCTAAAAGTTCTTTCCATTCTTTGTAGTCATGAATTTTACAAATAAATTGTAAACATTCCCCTCCTTTGGTTATACAAGCTTGCTCAATTATTTGAATCCTGTAGTCACTTCTTTTTACTTTTAAAATATAATTAGCAACACTTTCCAACATTCCACAAAGGCCACATGCTAATCCTTCTGTCTCCTTGTTCTTTATTCTCTCAAACTTAAAAGTATCTTCAAGATCATGGCCGTAGTCAACACATATAGGGCATTTATTTATTTTTAGAACGTAATCATTATATTTTGAACCTTGTTTTGTTATCTCTTCATAAGTGTAATCATCTAGCTCAGTTCCAAAAACTACAACCCAGAGAATTTCGAAATAATCTAAAACTTTTTTTGGATTTCCTGGCATAAATTTGAATATGTTTGAATGGCGCTCACATGATTCAGATGCTGATCTTCTACCAATTTCCCTAAGGATTATTAAGCTTTCTTCTTCATTATTAGTAATATTATTAACCTCTTTGAGGATTTCTCTATAAAGAAGAGTATAAAATAAAGCATTAGTTGAACGTCCAAACACTTTAGTAATTTTTTTCATTAACCATTGAAAAGCTCCCATAGAGATCACACCTTTCCTATTTTATATTTAAATGTTTGATTGCATGACTTATTTCCATAGGCTCGGGATTCAATTACTTCATGTGGTTTTAATATAAGAGAAGTATTACTGCTAGTAGATTTGCTGATAAGGTTTATTAATCCAGAAATTAGCCCTAATAATATTTCACAGCCCGCTATTTCAACATCTTCATATTTATACTTACATAATGCACAATTATGATCTCTCACATTTACAATTTCTTCTATTTCATTGATTTCAATTGAGACCGTGCTATTTAATACTTTTTGGTATATTGTGGTTATAACATCCTTCAAATTTGCCAATGTGATAATATCTGTAGGTTTCCAGTATTGAATGTAAGTATTAGCAATATTTTGTCCCATCTTTCTAAGTGTTTCTTTTGAATTTTCAATTTTATTTTTCTCCATTAATCGAGCTAAATGAAACACTGCATTCCGCATTTGATTCATTGTAGCTTCTGTTTCTATTAACTCCTTTCTTGAAAAATTCATAGTTCTATTTTGTAATCTGAAATTAAATTAAATATGAAAAAAATTACATTAAATAAAAAATTTTTAGTACGATTAATAGATTATTAGTATGATTTTTAGAAATTCTCTATATCAGATGTCTATTAAGAAAATATTGCATTAAATTAGTAAGTTCGATTTCTCTTATTTTCTTTTAACATAAAATCTTCTCTATTAGGTTTAATAACCATATTAAATAACGCATCGCTTTTAATAAGCTCCTTAAAATAAATTAGGGTTCATTAATTATTTACAAGCTTTTTCTATGCTGCTTTGGACATCTTTAAAATAAAGTGTTAGAAATAAATAAAGTAGTGCGGTTTAACTTTAATTTTAATTAAGAAAAATTACATATTAGCAATTATTTCTCTTAAAACTTGTTCTCCAGCAGCACCAACCATCATACCATTACGAACAAGCAATTGACCTTGAACCTCTATAGGGTGATTTAAGAGTTCACCGTTGTTGAAAAATAGAAGCGTAGGTATAGCTGTAATACCAAACTTTTCACCAAGAGGTCTGTTTTGATCAAGATCTTCTTTCAATAATGTAATTAATCCTTCATCTTTTAATTTCTCTAATATGGGGCTTAAAAATCGACAGGGTCCACACCATGTTGTATAGATGTCTAAAATAACCTTCCCATGTTTCATATCTTCTGTGATATCGAGTCCAAACTTTTTGAGTTCTTCAATATTGGTCATTTAATCTCAATTTTTTAATTGTTTGCTTTTTAGTATGTTCTTAAATTTTATTATGGGAATAAATATTTAATTGCTTTTATTAATTTCATTTACAGTTCAAAAATAATTCCTTTTCAAACCCGACATAATAAAAATAGAATGATATATTAAATACCAAATTAAAAATATATTTTTAAAAGAAATAATTTTAAAATTAAGAATAAGTTATACTATATAATATCAAGATAAAACGTAATTTTAAATGGCAACTATAGATTTTGATTTCAGAAACCAAATTCTTGGTAATGATATTGGTACAACATTAGCATATTGTTATCAGTGTGCAACATGTAGCGGTGCGTGTCCTGTAGCGCAGGTTACAGAAGGCAGATATAATCCAAGACGCCTAATTTTAGATGCCTTATTAGGACTAAAAGAGAAAATATTTGGTCCAAGTAATTCGTTTAATATTTGGGGTTGTACTGTATGTGATACATGTGATGAAGTTTGCCCTCAGAAAGTTGAATTAACAGAAATTTTCACAATTCTTAAAAATATGAGTGTAGAGCGTGGAGAAGCCCCAAATCATTATACGGGCCAAGCATCAACAGTTATGGAACATGGCAAAGCAATACCTATGCAACCAGCTATAGAAAGGCGCCGAACGCAATTAGGATTACCTGCTATTATGGCACCTGATGTTAATGAAGTAAAGAAATTGCTAGAAGCCACAAATTTATCAGAAAAACTTCCTAAAACAGAATAATTTTTCCTTATTTCTTTTAAGCAAAATTTTATAAAATTTTCATTAGAAATTAATAGATTTATTACATAATTGAATAATAGACTGAATTTAATGAATTCAATTTTTAAAAATACGAGGTAAAAAGAATTTGAGAAAACCAATAATAGGGGGGAATTGGAAAATGAATCAAGGAACCCCTAAAGAATCTAAACAAATGCTAGAAAGTTTAATTCCACTAGTAAAGGAAATTGAGAATGTGGATATAGTAATTTGTGTTCCATTTACTGCCCTAACTACTGCGTATAAGATTTTAAATCACACAAATATTAAATTAGGGGCACAAAATATGCATTTTGAGGAAAAAGGCGCATATACTGGAGAAATTTCGCCAATTTTTTTAAAAGATATTGGAGTTGAATATGTTATTCTTGGCCATAGCGAAAGGAGAGATATTTTTAATGAATCTGATGCTTTGATTAATAAAAAACTCAAAAAAGCTTTATTTATGGACTTGAAACCTATTGTTTGCATTGGTGAACATCTGGAGGAAAGAGAAGCAGGCAAAACGAAAGATATAATCGAATACCAAATGAATGAAACGTTTAAAAATCTAACAAAAGAGGAGATCTTGAAAACCATCATAGCATATGAACCAATCTGGGCAATTGGAACAGGAAAAACTGCTACTCCAGAACAAGCAGAAGAAATTCATATTTTTATAAGAGATATTTTAACTCAAAAATATGATAAAGAGACTGCTAATTCAATCAGAATACAATATGGAGGATCTATTAAACCGGATAATGCTGAAGATTTGTTTAGTAAAAAAAATATTGATGGTGGGTTGGTTGGAGGTGCATCTCTTCAATCAGATTCTTTATTCCAAATAATTAAAGCTGCAGATAAATCTATTAGGTAAATATAACTTCAAATTTGATAATTATTTTTCTATTTCTAAAAAAAATTATTTTTTTTATGAGAACAAATTTAACCAAGGGCATTATTAAAAGCAGATGTAAGTTTTCCGGGAAATTCGCCAAAATAACTTTGAGGATCTGCAAATAGCAAATAAAAGTAGGGTTCGAATAAAATATCTTCAACTGTAACTCCAATATCTGATTTTATGATACAAACTTGAATTGATTCATCAGAAAAAAAAGATTGTCTATAAATCCAATCTAAAGGTGCAATTTCCGGTATATATCCTATGTGTCTTAAAATATCATATACACTTTCCAATGAATACTTCTTCCCATAAGTGATAATTGGGGAGAGATCAAATGATGTAATGCATATTCCCCATAAACCGTAATCTCTCATTTCACTTAAAAAATTATTTGCTAAGCGTTTAATTTCATTTCTATGCTTAGATATCTTCAATCTAGCTTTTGAATCTGTTAATATCTCTTTAATTCTTTTTTCTTCATTTTCATAAATATGATCCGCAGAATCAAGAGGTATTTTAGAATTAATATAATTTTTATAAATGAGTCTTATCTTTTCTCGGACGGATTTGTGTAATAGAAAAGTTTCTGTTTGCGTTGTAATTAAGACATCTCCCTGATATTTTACCTTTTTTTTATCGATGTTATTTGATTCTTTATCTTTTTTAGGTTTAAATTCAAGTACGTCTATTTTTTTATTTAAATTTCTCGCAAATTCATATAAAGCAGATATTAAACCAGCAGTTAAATCAAATTTTGAGGTATCTTCTAATTGATCTTGAATTATAGATTTATCTTCAGAGAAATCAAAAAATCTTAGAAAAATCTGTACTCCTTCGGGAACAGGATTAATTAATGAATTATAATAAGGAAATCCAGTAGTAGAGATAATACTAAGTTCGTATATTGTCATTTAATTTATAAATAAAATTCATGTAATTTGAATTAATTTAATGCTTTTATACCAGATTTTAATATAATTAAATTAATAATAATTTTTTTAATTTTAACTTAATAAAATTGTAATGCATTTTAATCTATTTAATAATTTGATTTGAATACGTCAATATTAAATTTTAAAAAATTACAATTGCTGGTTTACTAGGAAGTGCAAAAATTGCTTTTTGCTCATTTGAGTCTTTTTCAAGTTTGATTTCAACTTTAGAGGAGAATTTCTTCTCTATAATTGGTTTAATTTCATTAAAAAATTGGTATTCTTCCATTGGAGATATAGTAAATTTTGGGTATTTTCCTACATTTTTTAATATTTTGATTACATTTTGACCTATAAATTTCCCATATATTTTTAACTCACTATCCTGCATTAAAATTTTCATAATTTCTCCTTGATTCTTAGTATTTTCTAATAAGGTCATAAGCCTATTATAAAATTTTAGTTTCCACTCATCAGCTATGATTATAGAAATTTTATTTAACGAATCTATTTTCATTGCAATTTTTATTTTGTTAATATCATCTATAATATTATTCATTAAGTTCCATTTATGATCATATTCCTTTGTAATTAATTTATTATCATAAGGAGGCCATGGTGTTAAGCTTACATAATTTTTATTGCCAATAATTTCCCAAATTTCTTCTGTCATATGAGGTGCTATTGGATGGAGTAATAAGATTAATTTTTCTCTACATTCTTCAAAAATTTCCTTCTTAACTCCCTCATTTTTATATTTGTTTAACTCTGATGTGAACTGAACAATGTTATTAACCGCATTTCTTATTGCTAATTTATCTATATTCTCAGTGAATTCTTTAATAGTATTATTTAAATAAAATTTAATCAACTCATCTCTGATCGTTGTAGAATCCCTAATTTCATCTGGTCTTTCAACTAATAATTGAAAAATATTCTTTATAAATCGAAAAGCATAATCCACACCTTCATCTGACCATTCTAACCCTGATTCTGGGCTAGCGCCGAATAAAATAAAAAATCTAGCAGCATCTGCTCCATATTTTTCAATTATATCTCCTGGATTTACTGTATTTCCATAACTTTTACTCATCTTTACTGATTTTTGAATAAGATCTACATTTCCGCATTTTCTACACCTCATTTGATCTAAATCAGCTTTCATAAGGAAGCCATTACAATTAGTACAGAATGGTTGAGCCTTATTGATCATTCCCTGAGTAAGTAATGATTGAAAAGGCTCATCAAATTTATGCAGACCTAGATCTCGAGATACTTTTGTGAAAAATCGGGCATAAATTAAGTGCATGACTGCATGTTCAATACCTCCAATATATTGATCGACATTACACCAATAATTTATTTTAGATTTGTTATAAGGTAATTTTGATTTTACCGAGGGAGGGTCACAATAAGCAAAGAAATACCATGAACTATCAATAAAAGTATCCATTGTATCTGTTTCTCGTTTTGCCATATTACCACATTTAGGACATTTAGTTTTCACAAAACTTTCGCTCGTTTCTAATGGATTACCAGTCCCGATAAATCTAACATCCTTTGGTAAATAAACAGGTAAATCTTCATATGGCACCGGAACTATACCACATTCTTCACAATACATTACCGGGATTGGGCAACCCCAATAACGTTGACGTGAAATTCCCCAATCTCTTAATTTATAATTTATTGTAGCATATCCCATATCAAGCTTTTCTAATTTTTCAGTTATTTTTTTAACAGCAATTCGATTATCAATGCCATTAAATTCTTTTGAGTTTATTAATACTCCTACTCCTTCATATGCGCGAGTCATTTTAGTTTCATTTAATTCATAGTCATGTGGTTGAATTACTATTTTAATGGGGATATCATATTCTTTAGCGAATTCAAAATCTCTCTGGTCATGTGCAGGTACTGCCATAACAGCCCCAGCTCCGTATTCATAAATAACAAAATTACCAATATAAATTGGGATTTGTTCATTATTAACTGGATTTATAGCTTGCTTACCAATGTAGATACCTTTTTTATCGATTTCAATATCTGTTCTTTCAAATTTATCTTGATGCATCACCTCATCGAACAATTTCTTGAAATCATTTTCGTAATCAGTGCCTTTCACCCACTCATAAACCCAAGGATGTTCTGGAGCGAAAACCATAAAGGTTACTCCATAAAGTGTGTCCGGTCTTGTTGTAAATATATCTATTGTTCTATTTTCTCCGTTAATTGGAAATTTTATGATAGTACCTTCTGATCTTCCAATCCAATTGCGTTGCATTGCTTTAACTTTCTCAGGCCAATCAACGAAATTTAGTCCCTCTAGCAATTCTTCAGCATAATCTCTTATTTTTAGGAACCATTGCGTTAAAAATTTTTGATCTACTCTGGTGTTACACCTCCAGCATTTTCCACCTTGAGCTTGCTCGTTTGCTAGAACTGTTGAACATTTAGGACACCAGTTAACATAGCTTTCTTGTTTATATGCTAATCCCTTTTCTAACATCTTTAAAAAAAACCACTGATCCCATTTATAAAAATCAGGATTATGACTATATATTTCTCTTGTCCAATCGTAGGAAAGTCCAATCTTCTTTTGTTGACTTTTCATTGTTTTTATATTTTTATTAGTCCATTCTTCAGGATTGGCACCATGATCTATTGCTGCATTCTCTGCAGGCATTCCAAATGAATCATAACCCATAGGGTAAAGTACATTAAAACCACTCATCCTCTTAAATCTAGCATAACAATCTCCAATAGTATAATTCCTGAGGTGTCCCATATGGAGTTTACCAGAAGGATAAGGATACATCTCCAATACATAATATTTCTTCTTCTTTCGATCTACATTGACTTCAAAAATTTTGTCTTTTTCCCATTTTTGTTGCCATTTCTTTTCTATCTTCTGTGGTTTATAATCAACCATAAGATTATAACACTTTTATTAAATTCGGGGATATACTCAACATTTAGTATTTTAATAATTGATTTAATAAATTTTTTACCTAGTAAATTATATATGGTAAATCTAAATATTGCTTAAAAAGGTGCAAATTAGAATTATAATAAAATTTATAAATCGAAGCAATAAAACTTAATTTTACCTATATACTAGTGAGATTAGTGACAATAGAAAAAATTAGAGTGTCTGTTGGAAGCGCTTCTGTTTTAGGATTAGGAGTATCACCTCAATTCAAAAATCCCCCGACTACATGTTATATTATGACATTCACGGAGGGACATTGTATTGCTAATTGTGGTTTTTGTCCTCAAGCTCGTTCATCAAAAAGTTCAATTGAAAAACTTTCCAGAGTTAATTGGCCAATATTTTCATTTAAAGATTTTCTAACAAAGTTAAAATATATGCCATTTTCAAAAAAATTTGAACGAGTTTGCATCCAAACTCTAAATTATCCAGAAAATTTCAATGATTTAATAGAAATAATAACTCAGATTAAGACTCATACTGATATACCAATTTCAGTTGCTATTCCTCCTTTCTTAAAAGAGCAATTGAAAGAACTCAAAATTAGAGGAGTTGAAAGAGTTGGAATTGCATTAGATGGTGCTAACTCTGAAATATTTGAAAAGATTAAAGGCAGTAAAATCGAAGGACCTTATACGTGGGAAGAACATTTTAGGAAGTTATATGAAGCTTTAGAAATTTTTTCTCCTGGATTTGTCAGTACGCATATAATAATTGGCTTAGGTGAAACAGAAAAACACGTTATTGAGATTATGGAAAAACTATATCAATTAGGAATTCTTGTTTCATTATTTGCATTTATGCCTATTAAAGGCACAAAATTTGAAAATATAGCACAACCTGCGATTTTGAGTTTTAGAAAACTACAGTTAGGACGATTTCTTATTTTTAATTATAAGAAAGGGTTAAAAGATTTTACATTTAATACAAAAGGAGAAATAATAAATATCAATATTAATAAAAACGATCTAATTAGAATTATCAATGATACAAATGCTTTTTTAACTTCTGGATGTCCCGGATGTAATCGTCCTTATTATACTTCTAAACCATCGGGTCCGATTTATAACTATCCAAGACCATTAAAAGAAGAAGAAAAAATTGAATTATTTGAATTATTAAAAAAATTTATCCAATAAAGATTAAGGAAAAAAAATGAGTATATGGAGATTTTTACCATTAGAGATTAATAATGGTTATTGGAATATGGGATTAGATGAAGCTATTTTAAGAATGGCAATAGAAGGAAAATCTCCAAATACACTAAGGTTTTATAAATGGAAACCTTCAACTGGAAGTATTGGTAGAAATCAGAGTCTTTCGAATGAGATTTATGTTAAATATACAATAGACAAAGGATTCAATATTGTAAGACGCATTACTGGAGGTGGTGCTGTCTTTCACGATGAATTCAGAGAAATAACATATTCAATTGTATGTCCTATCAAATTTCTTGAGGATTTAGGCGCTAATAAGGTAATAGAACAATTTGAAATTATAACCCAAGGAATTATAATGGGATTGACTATCTTTGGATTAAAACCAGAAAAAGATATTATTCATTGCCCTGCTATCTTACTAGATGGGAAAAAATTCTCTGGCAATGCGCAAGTTAGAAAAAACGGTTATCTTCTTCAACATGGTACTATATTATTAGATTTAGATCCTGAATTAATGTATTCTGTACTGAAAGCTCCTGAAAATGTAGAAAAATCAAGAATGGTGAAATCTGTTCGTGCTAAGTGTATAGGTATTAAAAATTACATTTTAAATTTTCAAGAAAGTAAATTAATTACTTCATTGAGAAAGGGATTCGAAAAATCCTTGGGAATTTTATTAGAGGATGGCTCTATCTCTGAAGATGAGAAAGAGTTAGCGGAGAGTTTAGCAATAGAGAAATATTCAAATTTGAAATGGTTAAAGAAATATGAATAGTGTTCAATCAATATTAGATAAATTTAATACTAATTCATTATCATGGGAAGATTTTCCGAAATTTTTTAAATTAAAATCGAATGATTTAGATGAACTCTTTACCTTAACTCAAAAGATCACTAAAAGCAATTTTGATAATGTTTTAAAGATTTATATACCCACAATGAGATTTCCGGCAATTAGTATTACGGGAAGTGAATGTGCCTTAAAATGTGAACATTGTAATAAAAAATATTTGAAAGGGATGAAACATATTCTAAATAATACGGATCTAGAAGAATTTCTACTGGATCTTTCCAATAAAGGTGGAGTAGGCGCTTTAATATCGGGAGGGAGTATGGATGATGGTTCAGTACCATTAATAGAATTTTTGGATGCAATTAAAAAAGTAAAGAAAGAGACAAATTTGATAATAAATACCCACACAGGATTATTAAACGAAGAAACAGCAAAGAAGCTTACTGAAGCAAATGTTGATATAGTATCATTTGATATAAATATGGATAAAGAAGTTGTAAAGAATATTTACCATTTGGATATCGAATTAAGTGAATATAAAAAAGCAATAGAAATATTGAAAAAATACAAGTTAAATATTGTACCACATATATGCATCGGTTTACATTATGGAAAAATCAATAACGAGTTAGAATCAGTTAAATTTATTAAAGAATCTAATATCGATCCCTCTTTAATTGTCATTATTGTCTTAATACCCCCAAAACATTCCAAGATCAAATTTGAGACTCCAAAGTCAGAAGATATTGCTAAAGTTATTGCAATCATAAGAATTGCTTTTCCTAACACGGAGATCTCGTTAGGTTGCATGAGACCTAGAGGAAAAATCAAGACTGAAATTGAAAAAATAGCTATTAAAGCAGGTATAACTAGAATTGAAATCCCCTCTAAAGAAACTTTAAAGTGGTTAAAAAGCTATAATCCTAAAATCCAATTCAAATTTTTTTCTGCTTGCTGCGCAATCCCTAATAAATTTGAAAAGCTAGCTGAAAGTAAAAATTCTGATATTAGAAGATACATCAATATTTAAAGTCCTTATTATGAAATTTGAAGATAAAATTGAAATTATTGGATTAAAAGGAATTCCATTAATTAAAAAGGGAGATGATCTCCCCAAAATCATAGTAGATGCTTTAGATCGAAATAGGTTAACGTTGCAAAATGGAGATATCATTATAATTGCACAGTCCATTATTTCTAAATGCAATGGAAGAACGAAAAATTTGCGTAAAATCATACCAACTGAGAAAGCTATGGAACTTTATAAAGCAATAAAGCAAAAAGTAAAAAATCATGGACACCCAGAAAAAAAGCCTGAATTAATACAGGCAATTTTAGATGAATCAAAACAAATTATAAGGTATGAACATGTGATATTGACTGAAACTAAACATGGGTTTATCTGTGCTGATGCTGGAATAGATAAGTCTAATGTTGATGGGGAAGGAATAGTTACTCTATTACCAGAAAACCCAGATGAAGACGCTGAAAGAATAAGAAACAAGTTGAAAACTTTAACAAATCAGGACATTGCTGTAATAATATCTGATTCTTTTGGGAGACCTTTTAGATTAGGAGCTATCGGGACAGCCATTGGAGTTTCAGGAATAAGCCCAATTTTAGATATGCGAGGTAAAAAGGATTTATATGGATATGAACTTCAAACAACCATTATTGGACAAGTTGATAGTTTAGCAGCAGCAGCTCAATTAGTTATGGGTGAATCAGATGAAGGTATTCCTATAGTCTTAATAAAGGGATATAATTTTGAACTTAATGAGAACGCATTAATTAAATCTATTCTAAGAAACAGGGAGGATGATTTATTTCTGTATAATGAAGAATCTATCACGAATAAATTACTAAAAAATCGAAGGAGTTACAAATCACAATTTGAAATGAAAAAAGTAAAGAGAGATATTATCGAAGAATGTATTGAGCTTGCTAGATGGGCTCCAAGTGCCCATAATGGGCAATTTTGGAGATATATCATATTTGAGAGAGATAAGCTACGTGAAGAGTTAATAGAAAAAATGAACTACAAATTAAGAATTGACTTAGAAAAGGATGGAAAATCTAAAGATTTCATCGAAAATAAAATCACGAAAACTAAAAAAAATTTCTTAAATGCCCCAGTTTTAATTTTATTGTGTCTTGATACTTTAGATTTAGAAAAGTATCCCGATCCAGAAAGAAAAAATAATGAATTTATTCTTGGGATACAAAGTATAAGTAGCTCAGCAACATATTTACTCCTTGCCTTTGAGATGAAAAAATTAGCTGCGTGTTGGTATTGCGCTCCACTTTTTACTCAAGATATAATAAAAGAGATTTTGAAGCTCCCTGAAACGTTTATCCCTATGGCATTTTTTACGGTGGGGTACCCTCTAAAACCAACAAAAGCCCCAAAACGTAAAAGTTTAAAAGAAATAATTTTTGAACTTAATATTTAAAGGTAACAATTAATGAGTGAATATTATTACGTTGTTTTAGCTGGAGGTGTTGGAGCAGCAAAATTAATCGAAGGTTTGGCTCAAATAATTAATCCAGAATTACTTAAAATTATTGTAAATACGGGTGATGATATTGAATTATTTGGACTCAAAATTTGCCCTGATTTAGATATAATTACTTATACATTAGCAAATTTAGTTGATAGAGAAAAAGGATGGGGCTTTATTAATGAGACATTTAATTGTTTAAACATTTTAAAGAATTATTATGACTCAGGATGGTTTAATCTTGGTGATAAAGATTTAGCCACTCATATTTATCGCACTGATTTATTCAAGCAAGATTATAATAAAGCCGAAATAACAGATTTAATATGTCAAAATTTAGGGGTTAGAGCTCATCTAATTCCTATGTGTAATGAAGCAGTTGAGACTTTTATTACTACACCTTTAGGGTCTATGCATTTCGAAGAGTATTTTATTAAACATCAATGTAAACCTGAAATACTTAATATTGAGTTTAAAGGGATTGAAAAAGCAAATCCTGTAAACAATGTTTTAAGTTATATAAAAAGAGCAAAAAAAGTGATAATATGTCCTTCAAATCCAATTGTATCGATAGGAACTATCCTTCAAGTGAAAGGGATAAAGGATGTCCTTTCTAAAGTTAAAAAAAAAGTTTCTGCAATAAGCCCAATTATACAAGGTGCAGCTGTTAAAGGTCCAGCAGATAAAATGATGAGATTTTATGGTTTAGAAGTCTCATGCCTCGGTGTTGCAAATTTCTATAAAGATATTTTAGGGAATTTAATTATCGATAACAGGGATTGTGAACTTAAATCAAAAATTGAAGAATTGGGAATTAAAGCTTATTGTTATGATACTTTAATGGTGGATAAAAAAAGTAAGATAGATTTAGCTAATCATGTTATAAATTTGTAATTAGAAAAGTAAGATTTTTATACGGATTCAGTTGCAACTTCTTCACTTTCTTCCTGTAAAGTAGTTTTAGCTTCTTCTTTTATAACGTAATCCCCAACTGATATTAGAAGTTCCTTTATACGTCCTTCTTGTTGCAATCGAATTATCAAATTTCTGTGTTTGATAAATGAGATTAATTTTGAAATTACTGGAAAAAGTAGCATAATTGGAAGGAGTAAAATAATAATGACCTCAGGAGAATACATTGCTACGCTTTCTGTAATTGCAGGTGGTAATTGTATTATTGTAGACAAAAACCAATGTGGGTGAATAATGATAAAGCTTATTATCATCAGTAAACCTACACGGTAAATAAAGTTAAATAATGTAGATGTTGCTAAATTTCGAGCCCTAGGAGCCGAAGAACTTGCTGTTAATGTATTTCTTGCTTCAGGATCTTCTCGGAAAAGACGATCAATATATCTTCCTAGCCTTCTAGTTTTAGATGCAGCAGTTACTAATTTTTTTTCCTCTTCCTCTAACTTTTTCCTTTCGATCATCTCCTTTACATAAGAAAAACGTCGACCTGTTTTTGCGAAGAATTTTCCAATGACCATTCCTTCTTTTTGCTCTGCTTCAAGCTCTTGCATTCTTTCTTTCGCTTCAGCTTTTATTTTATCAATATTAGCTGTAACAAAATGTGATTCTCTAGCTAGAATTGTTAATTGAGCTTCTAATCTGTCACTTCTTTCTAATGAGGGCTTAGTAACAGTATCGGCATAATTAATTTGAAATGTTAATTCTAAATAAATATATGATATAATAGCAAATAAAATAACTGGACTCGCTATAAACTGGAAAAAATTATCAAGAGGAATTTGAGTTAGACTATCATCAAGAGGATTTGTAGAAGCCATTTGATAAATATATTGTACAAACTCTGGTCTACTTTCTGGAGGGAGACTTCCAAGAAATAAATTTAACATATCTCTTAAGCCAACTATCATTAGAGGGACAATAATCATAAGAACTATTGAACCAATTGCCACAAAAGAATTTTTTGGATCACTTTTAAAAAAGCCTCTGATAGCATAAACAACTGAAATAATGAATAAAATTTGAAAAATAAATAGATAGAGATCATTAAAAAGTACTCCAAATTCACTTAATATTAAATTGGGAATATTTTGTAATTCTGGTTGAGGAATTGAAAACCATTTACTCAAATATCCTTGAAAAAAGCCCTCAATAAAGTTAAATAAATAGTTGTTAAATCCACCTCCTAAAATAAAAGCTATACCATATGCAATAATGAAAAAAAGTCCATAGATTAAATATGATATTACATTCTTTAAGGCTCCTAAAAATGCAAATATCACAAATTCATTATCTGCCGTTAAGATTACCGTTTCAAAATCAAAAAGTGATGTAAGGAAAATGATAAATAGCCAAGAGAATATAGCTAGATTAATCATTTTTAATGATAATAAATATATACGAACCATCTTAATACGCCTTTCCTTTCTTTTTCGCTTCCATATAGTTACTTAAAACTTGATTCATCATATCATCAGGTCCACAGGTTATTATATTAATACCTAGATTTCGAAGATTTTGTCTAATAGATAAAATATGTTCCATCATCTCTTCACTAATTGCTTCTGCTAGAGCTTTATCAGTTGAAGATAAATCTATTTCATGAATCTCGAACCATGGACTAAAAGGGTTAATAACTATAATAGTGTGATTAAATGGAACCAACTTTTTAATAGCTTCAACTATATCCTTAGGATTTGCTTCTAAATCAGATAAAATAAAGATTAAACTGCGCTTTTGAAAACGTTTTGTAAAAATATCCATGGCCTCAATGAATTTACATTTCCCCTGAGGTTTAACTCTTGCAACAAAATCTAAGACTTGATAGAAATGGTCTTCTCCACTATTTGGATTTAAAAATTTCAAATTCTTTTTATCTGAGAAAGTAAAAACTCCAACATTATCTCTTCGTGTTAATGCTACTTTTGTTAAGAGCATGCAAGCTCTTATTGCATATTCAAATTTTGTGTTTTCAATTGCACCACCCGCCATAGTGTCAGATGAATCTACTAAAATCATTACAGTCACATCTCTTTCACTTTCATATTCTTTAACGATTAATGTCTGTGACCGAGCACTTGCTTTCCAATCTATCAATCTAAATTGATCTCCAAATACATATTTCCTCATTCCATAAAATTCTGATCCAAGACCCTTTTGCTTTGATCTTTGTAAACCATAGTTTAATTGTAAGGATCTTTTTGAACCTAAAATTTCAATTCTTTTAATATCTTCATAAGGTGGATAAATAAGAATATCTGTAACACTATCAGGGACAATCCTTTCAACTGAATTAAATCCTAATCGATCCCTCACTATTATTGATAATGGCCCAAGAGCATATTCTCCTCTCACTTTTGGTTCAAGGACATAAGAAAATTTAATTAAATCCTTTGGTCCTATTCTAGTTGATATAAAATTTTCACCCAATATTAATCTAAATAACTGTGGGTTGTAATTATCTCTTATCTCAATAAAGTCAAAGCTATTACGACCAATATTTTCAATAACTACTTTTACATGAACGAAATCATCCTTGAATACTTTTTCTTTCTCAAGTTCTCTATGTACTCGTAATTCTTCTATATTCATTTTAAAGTGGAAAAAAGGTAAACTAATAATGGTACTAAATAATAGTAAAATTGCAAAGTAAATTAAAAAATAATTTACGAATGCAAATCCTGCTGTTAGAAAAAAAACAGCAAATAAAATTAAACTTCGACCTTTACCTCCTAATATAAAACTCCACCTTATTAATTTTCTATTTTCATTTGTTATCTTTTATTTTACCATAAAAAAATTGGTTTAGATAGGTATTGCTATATCTTCTACAATAGATTTAAGAACAGCTTTAGTGTCAAGGCCTTCTAATTCCGCTTCTGGTTTTAAAAGAAGTCTATGATTTAGTGCTGGGACAATTAACGCTCGAACATCATCAGGAGTTACATATGAACGACCTAATATTGCAGCACGAGCCTTAGCACATTTCATAAGAGTTAAACTGGCTCTTGGCCCACATCCGAGGGCAATCTGAGGATGGTTTCTAGTTTTTATTATGATATCGCGAACATATTTTAGAATACGATCATCGATATATACTAAATTCATAATTTTCTGTGCTGCGAGAATTTCATCACCAGTCGTTATAACTTCAACTGAGGGGGATTCACCTGAAATTTGCCGACGCATAATTTCTACTTCTTCATCGTGCTCAGGATAATCTAGCCAGAGTTTGAATAAAAATCTATCAACTTGAGCCTCTGGGAGGGGATAAGTCCCTTCCATTTCTACAGGATTTTCCGTTGCAACAACAATGAAGGGCTTTTCAAGTGGTAAGGTTTGCCCCTCAATAGTAATTTGACGTTCAGCCATCGCTTCAAGTAAAGCAGCTTGTGTTTTAGGTGCACTTCTGTTAATCTCATCAGCTAGTACCATGTTAGCAAAAAGCGGTCCTTTTTGAAGTACAAAAGCACCTTCATTCTGATCAAATATTTTTGTACCAGTAATGTCCGCTGGTAATAAATCAGGAGTGAATTGAACCCTTCTAAATGAAATTCCAAGTGTTTTTGCAAATGTTTTCGCCATTACTGTTTTACCTAAACCAGGGACTCCTTCTAATAATACATGCCCATTCACAAGTAGAGCAATAAAAAGTTGTTGTAGAATTTCACCATATCCTACTATAACTCGACTTACTTCACTTAGAACTTCCTGTGCTATTTCCCTAATAGGTGCTACATCAATTTCTTCATGGTCATAATATTTTGCTTTGTCAGGGGTTTCCATTTATTTATAACCTCTATATTTTTTGTTTTATATTTTATTTTTTTTTATATTTGTTAATATTGATTAAATATTCTTAACTGCCCAATCCATTTCGAAAAATAACTCTTCGAAGTCTTGTTCAGTTTTAACTTTATATTTTCCTTCTTTAATTGCTAAGATTTTATCCATAAACTTACTTAATCTTCTAGTTTTCAATTTGGTGGTTGATGGATCTTTTGCTACAACTAGATTTACTACATTTTGAGTTGTTATTTTAGCTCCTCCCAATTGGGTATTTAGTTTCCTTTCTAACCTTCTATAAAGTAATTTTAACGCACCTCCATATTTCATTTTATCTTTGTATTCCTCAATCTTTTGAGCAAAAAATGAAGAGGTTCTAAATCTAGCAATTTCTTCTTTCTTTTCTTCTTCTGCTGCTATTTTTTGTTCTTCTTTCTTTTTATCTTTTTTTGGAAGGTATTTCCTTAATGAATAAAATGCAAGAAGAGGATAAATCCATGCTGTAATTGGATTTGTTGACAAATGTACAATATATTGCATTACAAAACCAAATATCCCTGCAGATGAAAGATCCCTTGAATATTCTGGTCTTATGTGAGCTTCATCAAAGACCACAATCCATTCATCCTTACTCCTTCCTTCATTAACTTGCGTTAACCATTGAATTATATTTATTCCAAATTGCATATTATCATAATCGGGATCATTAATTAATTCATTATTAAATAAACTAGCATCAGCAGATACAAATAATCGTTGCCTTCCCATATCATTTGCTAAAAACACATGCTGTTCGTATACTCCAAGAGGAAATGTAGTAGGGAGTGGGAATCCTAAATCTATTAAACTCATAAATCCTAAATTGAGTGCATCCGCAGGTTCATTATAATATCCATTATTATCTTTATCTATAAATGAATGAGTGTCTGATGTAGCGACAGAAGTCCAACCAAAAGCACTCATAAAAGGCCCTCCTACAGCACAAGATGCTACTGAAAGGATAACTTCATCAATATAATATGGCGTATTTCTTGTTGGATGCGAAGAAAATCTCGTAATCACAGGAAATTCAGGTGTTGGATTATAAGAATCATTATCATGTAGAATACCATTTGGGAATATGGTTATTGGAATATTGATACTAGGATCAAACATACTCGCAACTAGGATTTCCCATAATAATGTGCTAGTAGACCCATGATCATGACATATTAAGAGTGAATTACTTCCTTTAAAAAATTCTATAAAATAAGGTATTTCAAAAATAGGATCATAAAATTGATTTGGACCTAGTAGAATCAACAATATTGATTCTTTCCTATGATTATTGATTGTTGTATTTATTAACCTCTCAGTAGCACTCAAACTTGATTGCACTGTCATCACATCATATCCATCATCTTCAATAGCTTCTTTAAAATCTGAAGCACCATTCCAGGCGGAATTATATACTGAAAAATTCTGATTATTTGTACCTTGATCAATTACAGGAGAAAGTAAGGGAATGAACGCAAAAATAAATATAATGATAAATAGCGCCTGTTTATATATTGAACCAGATTTAATTTTCTTTCTAGATTGTGATTGACGTATTTTTACTGTTGTCGCATTTCGTAAAAAAATAATAAGGAAAACGCCACTGAATATTGCTCCAAAATAACACAAAAGAGGAACGTAAGTTAAAATACCCCACCAAACGGGCAATTGAGTAGGGTTTTCTTGTTGTATATGAACAACAAAATCACTAATGATAATTCCAAAAATGACTAAATAAATTGTTAAAAATGTAAAAACTATACCCTTTGAAATATTAATACTCTTTTGAGTTGCCTTTGCTTGTTTTACCATTGTGATTATTTTTTATTTTTTTGATCATATACCAAATAATTATATATTTCTAAAACCTACAATTTAAAAGTGAATGACTTCCCTGTAATTTCATTATACAAGTTACTAAACAAATCAATTGTGAAATTAAGTTCTTTATTCGTAGGTTCAATTCCACCATAGATTATGTCTTCTATTTTTTTTATAAATGGGTATACGAATTCTGGTTTTAATTTCTTTTCTAATTCATTTACACAAGCAATAGCATATTCTCGAATAGTTTGATGAGCTAATCTAGGTTTCTTAAATTTAATATTAATAATGTCATCGTATACTAGATATATATAAGCTATTGCCTCTTTAGGTCTATTAGTTTCAACAAGTATTTTCACGTTATCAAATCTCTGCTTAATATTAATCTCTGGTTCTGGTTGTTTTTTTTTCTTTTTTGCCATAATTTTTTACCTATTTCTACAATTTTTTGAATAATTTAATTATTAATTTTTTTTGAATTTATAATTCTTTGTACTTGTTTTTAATTTTTATTTTTGATATTTTATAATATTTTAAATTAAAAATTTAAAGCAAAATTATATCCCGTTAGTTGGAAATATATTGGTGAAAATAATTCACATGTATTATGAAATTCTTTATCTGTAATTTTAAAAGGTTTTGCATATATTATTTCCTCAACTTTTTGAATAAATGGGTATATTGATGATGGGGTTAATTTTAATTCCTTTACAGAAATAATCGCAAAATCTCTAATAGTCTCATTTTCTTTTCTTACCCTATTATACTTGGCATTAATTAAATCCATATAAATAGCATTGAATAAATATGAAATAGATTCTTCTAATCTTCCTGAATCTTTAAGAATCTTAAGATTCTTAATTCTTGATTCTAGTGGTAGATTAACTACTCGTGATTCTTTTTCTTGTTTTTTATAAAACTTAACTCCATATACTACTAAGCCTGCAATAATGCCGGCTAAGATGGGAAAAAATATTAAAGAAAAAATTAAGAATGGAGGCCAACCACCTCCTCCTGGCCCTGATGGAAGCGCTGGTTCCACGAATATATATTGTATGGTTGAGCGAATGTTTTTTCCTGCAAAATTGACTAAAGAAACTTGAATAGAAGCAGTTCCGTTACCATCAGGTACTGTAAATTCAGAAATAAAACTGCCATCGGAAAGAGTTGTTGCTGTATCAATATTAGTTCCATTGTAATAAACTTCAATATCTCTATTACTTATTTTTAAAGAAGGATTAGTACTTGAGGATAGTATTCCAGTTAAAGTATATGTAGCTCCCTCTCTGGTAGTATAATCAATATCCAAATTCCAAGTTACCCCTGAAAAAACTTTAATATTAAGTAGAGAAGTCTCTGAGTAATCAATATATGGGAAATCAGAGTAATTGAATTTCAAAGTTAAATAACTAGCAGATGTAATAGGTACTTGTAAGTTAGTTAATGAGCCTGAACCATCAGTAAAAAAAGATCCTTGAGAGACAATTGAAGTTCCATCTAGCCAATAATAATTAACACTCTCAAAGGAGATTCCATCTCCATTATCAAAGTATAAATATCCATTTAAATTGAAATCTTCTTCAGTTAATTTGGGAGTTGAAATATCATCATGAGAGATTATATTGAAAAATGAAGTAGCATTTACGTAAATGAAATAGAAATGGTGATATTCTATTTCGCTTCCAGGACCTCCTGGTTCTGTGTCTGTTACAATTACTTCTAATTTATGGCTCGAATATACATCAAGATAAGGGTTAATTGTATAACGTATAGTAAAATACCCATTTATACCTGTTATATTTGTATATCCATAATCAATAATATCATTGATTTCGATTGCGACATTCACTCCCGAAGTATCTATTGATTCATTAATTTTATTATAGAGACGTCCTTTAATGGTAATGGATGCATAGTGAGTAAACATTGAATTATTTACTTCAATAGGATTTGTAAGGTCTAATGTTGCCCAAAACCATGACATTTTTGGATTAACATTGGTTTTAGGAGCATTACTTTTTAAAAATAAGTTAGTTAATGATGTAAAATTTACTATAATAACTAAAAATATAATTAAGATCCCAAATTTTTTAGATTTTTTTTTAAGATATTTAGGAATCTTAAGTTTTTTCATTTTATTTAATTTTCACCTTTATTTATTCATTAAACCTGTCTAAATACTTCTTGTTCTGTTGAAATTATGTAAAGACCATCTGGAATACCAAAATTATCAGGATCATCCGGGTAAAAATTCACCCAAACTTCGGTATTATCTAACCAATCTCCAACTATAAAGGTTAGATTAAAAAACCCATTGATATCTGTAAAACCTACTTGAGTAGCTAAGATTGTACCTGTTCCAGTCCTAATGGTTACATTAATTTCCATGAAAGCCATGACAGTTCCATTATCCCAATAAAGATTTCCATATACATAACAATCGTCACCATAATACCAATCGTCTTTAACTACATTTGTTTCATAATTTCCAACAATATAAGTGCCTGCTTTAATCTCAATGGGTATCAATAAACTATTATTATGGACCATATAATCGCTCATAGATATACCAGGTGCGTTTATACCCCCAGTAAATGTAACATTTATATAATAATTTCCTTGCGGACAAGTTAAATCAATTGAATTGAAAAAAGCGTATGAACCATCATTATTGATAGTAATTGTTTGAGAGCCAACTAAATACAAACCTGAAACATCCGTATAAGAGTTATCTAATAACAGTATGTTTAAATTTAAGCCTCTTAAAAATGTTCCACTTTCTTGGACTGTTCCTGAAACAATAAAGTTATCGAAATTTCTTAGAATTGAGCTTTGATCAATATTACTGAAGATATTTACCTTTTCATTAACTATAACATAAGTAGTATTAAATGTAACGAAACTTGACCAATTTACCTTAATCTGGAATAACCCAGCATGCCACGATGAAGTATCTATTAGAAATTCATAATAACCTAAGGGAATTTCAGATCCATCATATAGATGTGAACCCAATAAGAAATGATTATTATAAACGTCATAAAGCCTAACTGTCCCTGAGGTAACAGGAGTTCCACTTTGAGTTATATATATACTGAAATTTATTGTACTTCCTCTGGTAACTCTTACAGGAGGATTTCCATCCCAATAAAACGTTTGAGTTGGATTCCCATTAATAAAGAAAAATATATCAATATCATCTGGATCAATAACTCTTAACTGATTTATACCGGGAGCCGTATCTGTAAAATTAGCTATATAAAATAAATTAAAAAAGCGAGGATAATTAGGATTTGTATAAATAAATATCCCATTAATCTCAACTCCTAAAGTATAGTTTTTAGCGGGAGTTGAACTTGAAACAGAATATAATAAGTCTATTTCTCCTGACGTTCCGAGTTGCAACGAACCAGATACTAAATTCAAATAGAACGAGACATCAATTAACCCATCATACATAAAGACATTTATTTCTCCGTATTTAACAGGATTTCCATTAAGAGAATCATTCAAATATCCATGAATTAAGAAATTCCTACCAACCGTTCCACTACGGTTAATTTCTCTAGGTAAGGGACAAAAATCAAGATTCACATCTATTGATGCATCCAAAATAAAATATGAATAATTAAATTTGCCATTCCAAGTAGCATAAATTAAATGTGGTCCCGCTGTAGTATTCCAACCCGTAGAATAAATGAGTTGAGCTCTTCCTGAAATAGTTTGAGCTGATCCAATAAAAAGATTATCTTGAGTTATATCATAGAAATATACCCATTCACCATCATCTATTGGTGTTCCACTATATTGAATCAAAACTGTGAGATTAAGATCTTCATAACGGTTAATAATTGGATTGGATGCATCATCAGATGTAGTTCCATTTATCCAAAAGTAAAATTGTAAAGTTGCTGGAGAATCTATTTGTAATTCATTAATAAAGTAAGTAGATGTGTTTAAGTAGGGCAAATTAAATTGATATGAATAAGGAAAAGATGAGAGATTAATAGTACCATTAAAATCTAATCTTAGCGTGTAATTACCTGGTGGAGTATTTGGAGCTACACTAAATGTTAAATTAAAAGTACCCGTTTCATCAGTTTGGTAAGGATAACTCTCACTTGGTATTAAATAGGATGAATAATCCAATCCACTTCTTGTTAAAATTAACCTAATCTCAGAGAATTTTATGGGTAAGGAATTATTGATACTATCAAAAATTTCACCCACAATATTGAATTCAGTTGCACCACCACCTGTACGGTTTATTACTCGAGGTATTGGACCAGAAACGATATTTATTTTAGGCTTTTCATTTAAGATAAAATAGGAATAATTTTCTTGTAAACCAATCCTTGCATATAATAAATTCGGTCCTGCTACAGAATAATCTCCAACAGGATAACTAATTGAGGCAATTCCATTTGTATCTGAAATATCAGATCCAATTAGGAAATTTCCTCTAGAGAAATCATAAAAGTATACTTGTTTATTAGAAATTGGTCCTGAAGTAACTGAAAATACCTTAGCAGTAAGATTTAAATTGTCATATCGTGAAACAGTTCCATAATTAGGAGGTATATTCGGATAATTTGATGATAAATTATCAATATAGAACCAAACATCTAAAGCTTTTGTGATATTAAAATCAAGCCTGTTGCTTGAATTTGTTATATAATAATAAGGTACTTGAAATATGAAAGATAGAAGAGAATATGAATAAGG
>JBHLLJ010000016.1:0-32853 GCA_048885705.1 Candidatus Hermodarchaeota archaeon
AATGTTAAATCACCTGCTTTTTCAAAAGACTTTTTAAGTTTCTTATTCTCAAAATCAACCCATAATGTTGTTTGAACTATATCCCCTTTAGGGTTTAAGATATAGCCAATAGAATTCATATCACTATCCTTCATATTCCAAGTTACAAATTCATTTTCTTTTTGTTCCCAATTATCAATTAAGATATCTCCAACAGAAGTTTTTAAGAGAAAATTTTTACCTTCTTCCTTTGATTGAATATCATCGACTCCAATATTCCACTTTGTTATGATTTCACCATCAATTACAATATCATATATTCTCTTAGCAGTAGAATTAATATCAATCATTTTTTCCAATCTCATAGGAAAAGTACCTCCAATTGATTTCGGTTTAATTTATGTTATCATCATTTTTATACATTTGTGTCACATTGAATAAAAATTATACAAAAGTATTATGTGATAACTATTCTGAATCATAGATTGAATTTCTGTTAGAGTAAATTTTAACTATAGTAAACTTTTCTTTTTTTCTAAAATTATTAATATATATCTATATTAGTCCAAATGTATTATTATGAAAAGAATAAAGAGAGCAATCATCAGTGTTTATGATAAAAGTGGAATCCTCGATTTTGTAAAAAAATTGGATGATGAGTTTGGAGTTGAAATTTTATCTACAGGAGGTACTGGAATAATTTTAGAGAAGAATGGAATTTCTTATACGAAAATCTCAGACTTTACTGAAACTCCGGAAATGTTTAATGGCAGAATTAAGACATTACATCCCAAAATTGAAGGCGGTATTCTATATCGCAGAGAATTAAAGAAAGATATTGATGAAGCAGAAAAGTATAATATTAAACCGATTGATATGGTTGTATGTAATCTTTATCAATTTAAAGAAGCCATTGAGAAACCCGGTATAAAACTTGATGATGCATTAGAGATGATAGATATTGGTGGGCCAACAATGATTCGAGCAGCTGCAAAAAACTTTCCAGATGTTATAGTAGTCCCTAGTCCAGATTATTATGATGAAATTATCGATGAGATGAGAAAAAATAAAGGGGCTATCACTGAAAATACTCGACTTTTGCTCGCACAAGAGGTTTTTTCAATCATGGCAGATTATAACGCTGCAATTGCAAACTTCTTACAAAAATTTTATAATCCAGATTCTATTTTTCCCCATACAATAATAAAAGTTTTTGAAAAAGTACAAGATTGTAGATATGGAGAGAATTGGGATCAAAAAGCTGCTTATTATAGAGATACCTCTTCTGATTATGGGCTTAACCATTTGAAACAACTTGGAGGTAAAGAAATCTCTTTTAATAATTATCTGGACATAGACTCTTGCATGCAAATGCTTTTAGATTTAGGAACTGAACACTATATTACAGCAATTTTAAAGCATACTAGTCCAAATGGTGTAGCTATTGATAAAAACAGTCAATTAATGTCAATAAAGAAAGCATATAGTACAGATCCTTTATCTGCATTTGGAGGAATATGGGGAGTTAACAAAGAATTAACAAAAGAAGTAGCAGAATTTATAATAAATAAAGAAAAAATATTCTTAGAAGTTATCCTTGCACCGTCATTCGAAAAAGAAGCTTTGAATATATTAAAACAAAAAGAAAAATTAATTATAATTGAGTTTAACGATTTGCTCACAAAAAGGGACATAATATATAAGAATCTAGAAATTAAAGGCGTTTTAGGTGGTGCTCTTATTCAAGAATATGATTACAAACCAATCATTAAAGAATGGAATGTGGTGAGTAAAAAAGAAGTAGATGAAGCTGAAAAAGAAGCATTAATCTTTGCTTATAAAGTTTCAAAATGGGCAAAATCCAATTCAGCATGTTTTGCTCAAATCTATGATAATGGAATTTATACATTGGGTATTGGTGCTGGGCAACATAGTAGAGTTCACGTAGTTAAGTTAGCTGCTCAAAAGGCTCTAGAATTTGGTCATAAAGAAGAACTTAAAAACTCTTATATGGGTACAGATTCTTTCTTTCCATTTCCTGACGGTTTAGAGGTTGCAGTCCGTAGTGGTGCAAAAGCTATTATAAACCCTGGAGGATCTATTAGAGATAAAGAAATTATTAAACGTGCCGATGAATTAGGTTGTGCTTTAATTTTTTGTGGGAAAAGAGTATTCCGACATTAATCAAAGCGCTAAAAAGATGGAATTCTATTTAACTATATTCTCTATAACATTCCCTACTTTGATAAGTTAAAGACTTTAGGCTTAATCTCTTTCCATGCAAAAACTATATAAACTTCTAAATATAATTTTATAATACTTAAGAAAAGTCAATTTAACTTTTTTAATTATTATTTTAATTGAGGAGAGTATTAGTAATCAACTTTTAATTTGAGGGTTCGCTTTAAATATGGATTTTTTTCAGAAAAATTTAAAAGAAACAGTAGAAGCGATTAATAAATTAATTGATAATAATGTGACCATTGTAAATGCTAAAAGAATCAGAAGATGTAATAATATAAAATCTTCAAACCGTTCTAAAATCAATTTTATTTGGAGAGCACTGAAGTATCTTGAAGACCAGGGAATTTTAAGTTTGAATGGTATTACAAATCCAAAAACTTATAAAATTATTCCAAATGAAAAAATAGATATTGATGATTTCCTTTCGCAAAATAGTAAAAAGAAATAAAATAGAATTATTTCAAATCTAATTCTTCTAATAATGCCTGTAATTTTGTTTTAGAAGCTTTATCATCTTGATTATTGATCAGTCTTTTTTGGTAAAATATTACATTTGGATACTTTAATTCAACTTTGTTATACCTTTTTACCCAATTATTAAAAGTATCTAGAAGATCGTTTACTTCAGGATCCTCTTCTAAAGATTTAATTTCTTCCTTTTTTTCTTTTGAAAGCAGACTTTTGTATTGTTTTATGCTAATACCTTGTTCCCTTAATAGTTTTTTATTTGTTCTACGAATAAAAGCCTCCAAAAAGTTCCTCCAATTAACATATTTCTCATTTATTTTGTCAATTGTTTCCTGAATTATCTTTATCTCTTGTGGAAAAATAGTTTCTCTTCCCTTCGTTAGGATTTTCTTAATTTTTGAGAATTCAATTTCAAACTTGTTGATATAATTATTAACCATTTTTTCAAATTCAAACAGAACTATATTATAGTCTTTAGCAAATAATACTTCATCACTAGAAAATGTTAATGTTTCCTCATCAAAATTTCCTCTTATCATTCTTTTACTAACTAAATCATCAAAAATTTCTTTCAATAAATAAATTTCTTCTTGATTTAGTTCCTTACCATAAAATAAATCATGAAAAGAAAAAAGAAAACTGTTTTCTAGCATTAAACTACGAATTCCTCTTTCTGTATAGAAAACAAATTCTCCCTCATTTTCATAAAAAATTCCTTTTACTTTTCCATCATATAACAACTCTTTCATCAAATCTTCAATTAGGGCTGATTGAACAAATTTCATTGTCCCTAGTGATACATAATCATCTGATTTAGCCTTGTCGATTAGCATATATTTGATTTCATTCTTAGCTTCTTCTATTTTCTGTGGATTAAAAATTAGTAGATCTGCCTTTCTAAAGTAATAAATCTCTAAATTGTCAATAAAAGTCAAGAAAGCATCTAATTCCATACCTGTTTTTTGGAGATATTCATTTAATTTTATTTGATCTTTTTTTTTAATTTCTTCTGCTATTAATTGCAAATTCTCATCAATTTTTGATAAAATATGATTCTTATCAATATTGAGGTCTTTAGAAATCTTTTCAATCTGCTTTAATTTTTCACTTTCGTCAGGAACTTTGCTAATCTCATCGATTTTGTCTTTTAAATATTTAGAATAGTAAAAGATATTCTTATTCTTATTCCAAATCCCACTTCGATAATCTACAAATTGATCAAATACATCCAATAGAAGAAGTTCTCCGATATTTAGTTTATCTGATATTTTAGATATGTTAAAATACCCTACAATTTTAGAATTTTCAACCTCATATGTAATCTTTTGTGTCCCTAAATTAGTTAACCACTGTGTGCCTTTATGAAATTCTGATAAATATTCTCTGGGTAAATTTTTCAATAGCTTTATGAAATCTTCCTCCAATAAAATATCACGATATGGTTTTAATTCTACAATACTGTGTTTTGCAGCTTCCGAATTGATTTTATCCTTAATAAGTTTTAAAGATGTGTAAGTTTCTTTATCCTTATGTCTTAAAAATATTTGATTAGTAGATATAGAAATATCCTTAATTATTTTTTCAATGAAATTTTGTGGAAGAAAGTTAAAATTCTTTATGTTTATATACCCTTTAATATCTAAATCTTCTAAAAATTTAGCCCTTAAATAATTAGATGAATAAAAATAACCAATATTTGAATAAAACCCATCAATGATTTTTAAATTATTTAATGTATTGATAAAAACCTTTAGTTCTGAATCATCGTCTATTACTTGAGAGAAAGTAGTTTTTATGTTTTCATCAGATATTTTTTTTATTTGTCCAAAGAATTCGTTTAATTTGCTTTTTTCTAATTCATAAACATGTATTGTATTTTCCCTAGTTTTTACATAAAAATATACTTTTTCATTCTTTAGCTGAGAATTCTTAAAGTCCGTTAAATATTCTTTTAAATTTATATCAATTTTTTTGCTAATTTCAGTAAAATTAGACTTTTTCATTAAAAATTGATCTTCCAATAAATTTACGATGTGATCAACTTCTTGGTTTTCCAAATCAAGGTCTTTAAGATTTGGATATAAAGATTTTATTACTCTTATTAATATATTAAAAATTTTGGGAACTTCTTTATCTTTAAGCAAGTTAAATAATGATATTGCTATATTTCTTATAGTATACAGATGATCAAATTCATAATCCTCACATTTTTCTAGTAATTCTAGAAGGGAAATGATATTATCATCTTTTTTTTCAATTTTAAAAGCTTCTAAAATAACTTCTATATTATTTTTTACAATATCTGGATTTAAATCAACTAATTTTGGGAGAAAATAGTGTGTATTGTTCCTAACATCTTCAATTTCATCTAATAGGAATTTGATAAAAACCTGAGAATATTTTTTAATATAGTCAGAATTTGTTAACATAGCAAATCCAATAATAATTAGTGAGTTAACTCTTACTTTGTTATTTTTCGAAGTGAGAAAATCTTCAATCTTTTTTATTAATCCTTCGGTAATCAATTCCACATTATTTTCAGCTATAATACTAAAGATATATGTTATAGGGACCACATATTCTTGTTGTTCTATTAAACTCAAAAATTCATTAAGTAATTTTGAGATCCTATCGACTTTATTCTTGAGGAGATAGTTATTCAACTTATCTATTTTCTCAAGAATTAAGCTATCTTTAAATTCTTCAAGATTAAACATAAATTATGTTAAAGAATGTTTAATTTTTTAAGAATTTTTTGAAATGCTCAATTTCTAAAATGGATTTAATATCTGGAAGTAAATACGTAGGATTAGAATATTCTAAACCTTTTCTAGTACCATGTCCAGAAAGTAAAGCAATACTTTTGATATCTGCATTCTTAGCACATTCAATATCCGCCGGAAGATCACCAATATAATAAACATTGTTCTTATCAATCAGATAATTGAGATTATTCTTAATTTTCATTAATGCGGTAATAATTGGGTATGGACTAGGTTTTCTATATGGAGAATCATCTCGAGATATGAAAACAGAGAAATAGTTATCTAAATTAACCTTCTTTCGAAAAAAATCAAGTCTCTTTTTACTAGTGTTAGATACAATTCCTAAATGAAACCCATTCTTTTTAAGTATCTTTAAGACATTTTCCAAATCGGGTTTTAAAGTTTCGAACTTTTCAAGCTTTGGATACATACGTCTAAATTTAATAAAGAATAGATTTCTTTTCCATATACTTGGTATAAATGGTTTGTATACTTTGTTAATTTGTTTTAGAGCCACCAATCTATTTTTTGAGTCGGATTCCTCAAAAAGTCTAGCAAAATCTATTAATCTCATATTTTCTATGTTTTTCCATTGATAAAACTCATTTTTAATTAACATAGATGCTGTATATTCAAGAGATTTTTGAGTAATAATGACTCCATCAAAATCAAATAACAATATTGGTGGATGAGACATATGTGTATTTTAAAGTGCAATTTATAACTTAAATTTATCTAAATTTGTTTTAACATTCAAAGAATAAAAAATTAAAAAAAAGATGATAGTATTATATATTCTTACTTATCTATTTCATCGGGTTCAACTGAAACGTGAGAAAGCAACCAATCAAGTTGCTCTTCTTTTTTATTAATATTTAAAACTGTGGGTAATATCATTACTTCATCAGCTTTCCCTGGCATTATTGTCAATCGTCCAGCGCGGAGCATGAAGAATTCAAAAACATCAGGAATTTCTTTTTTAAATCTTAAACTTTTCACTGGAAATCGTTCAGCCGAGCTAAAGACCCCTGCTTTATGGATGATTTCATTTCTCTCAATTTTAAAATATTCAAATCTTGTGCTTAAAAGTACAATCCCTAGGATAAATGCTAGAATTAAAGACATCAGCATATAAAACTGATATGGTAATCCTACGTTGATACTGAAATTTCCAAAATCCACTGAGAAATTAGGTAAAACTAGAAAAATCACAATCAAAATTGCGATAACAACTGCTAAAATTAAAACAAAGAATTTAGTTGAAGAGAAATCAAAAGCAATTACGAATATGTTTACAAAAAATACTATAAACCAGATATAACCCAATACTGGCTCATTAGTAGTCAGAAATGATTGAATTAGCCAGAGAATTAATGATGTAATAAGCAATGGATAGAAAAAGATTACTTTTGGATAAGACCGAATAAAAATTTCAGTGGGGTATTTTTTTTGTTCAGTCATGATAATTTTTCACTAATTTTTTTTTTAATTTTAAAGAAGATTATAAAAATAATAGACTGAAGGGTTATTTAAATATTAGTATCTTAAAGAATTAATTTAAAAGCAGAATTTCATGTATAAGTGATTTAATTTTAAACAATAAGAGATTAACTTTAATATCTTAGTGATTGTATTGTTTTATAAGCTGCTGCAATATGCAGATTTGCGTTTTCCAAAACAACCCCCATATGGCCTGGAAGCAAAATCGAAACGTTAAATTCTGCAATGTATTTAATCGATTTTTTCAATAAAGTTAATGAACCTCCTGGAAAATCATAACGACCAAAACTCCCTATATTAAAAATATTGTCCATTTGAAACACTAGATCACCTGGAATCAATATATTTTTTGCTTTTTCATAATAACATATTGATCCTAAAGAATGTCCAGGTGTATAGTGAATTTCGAATTTAAATTCTGGAGAAATTTCAATCTCTTTTACATTTTCTAAATTTTTTATCTCCAATGGGACGATTTCTACCCCAAACATACTAGGTTTAATACCAAGATTTCCAGGAAATATTCGAGATACGTCTCCATCTCTTAGAACTTTTGCTGTTTCACCATAAGCATAAATTTGAGGAGGGGAGTCTCTCATCAATTTCATTAATGGATAAAGACCTAATGTATGATCTACATGCTCGTGAGTTAATAACACTTTAGTAATATTAGAAGGTTCAAGATTATATTTTGCCATACCCTTAAATAAACCTTTAAGAGAGATTCCATTACCTGTGTCGAACAAAGCTAATTCGTTAGTATCTATATCTTCTATGATATATTGATTGCAATCTAACATTTGATTTTCTGAAAAATAGTAAAGATTAGGTATAACTTCTTTTCCCTTCTTTTCAGATTCACTACTTGAAAAAAACATAATATACGTTTCAAATAATATTTCTAAAAAGATAAAATGAGCTTAACTTTTATGTTTTTCTTTTCTAATATAAAACAAATTATTAAATGAACGAAAAACAAATAATACTAGTATGGAACTTCAACCCAATATTGAAGATTTAAAATCTAAAGTAAGTTTTGGTATAAAATTTTGGCTAGAATTTGATAGCAAGAGTATATTGGGCTCTGGATGGGCAGAATTATTAGATAAAATAGAAAAAAACGAAGAGGGATCTTTAACTTTAGCAGCTAAGGAATGTGGTTATTCTTATAAATATGCATGGAACATTTTAAAAAGAATAGAAAAACGAACTGGCATGTCTGTTGTGAAAACTGGAAAAGGAGGTCGTGGGGGTGGTGGTTGGGTAAAGTTAAACGATTGGGGTTCATACCTTTTAAAAATTTATAAGTTATACTTAAAGGAAATAAATAGGATTGAAAAAAAACTAGTAGAATCAATAAATAGTACCTAATGAATACATTTTAATTTCAATATTGATTATCTTCAATAAGGAAATTTCAAATTTTGTATTTTGAATAATTAGTTTAAACTTAGGGTATTATTATGGAAGAATGCTTAAAACAATTAAGTAAAATTAAAGTTTCTGAAATAATGATAAAAGATCCACTATATTCCTTTCCAAATGAGAAGATTAGTGCCACTGAGTTATTGATGATAAGGAAAAATATTGGTGGACTTCCTATTGTGAAAGATCGCAAGGATAAACAATTAATTGGGATAATTACACAAAGAGATATACGTCTTGCTAGATTTGCAATGAGCCTAGATTCACCAAATACAACTGTTAAGGATTTAATGACACCAGAACCTTTTGTTGTTAAAGAAAATGATACTTTAATATATGTTTTAGAGATTATGTTTAATAAAAAAGTACAAAGATTACCAGTTGTAGATGAAAATAATAATCTAATTGGTTTGGTAATGCAGAAAGAAATCCTCAAAACACTTCTTAAATATATGAAAAAGTAATTAAAAGAAATCTTACTTTTAAATTCTATAAAATTATTATAAAAACTTTTAATTTAGATCATTAATAAGAAAAATCAAAAAATAAATATTGAAAAAAAAATGGCACTGCCTTTACCTGGAACCCCCATTATAATTGATATTGGATCAGCCTATGTTAAAATAGGTTTTGCAGGAGAACCTGGGCCAAGGTTTATCTTCCCCTGCATAACTGGAACCGAAAAATATAAATCAGTTATGGTTGATGTAAGTGCTAGAAGTATATATGTTGGGAACGATGTGTCCCGTATGCGTGGTGTTCTTAAAATAAAGCATCCCATATCTCGAGCAGAAATTATGGATTGGGAGAGTTACTATGAAATTTTGAATTATATTTTTTATTCACTACTCAGAATTGAAGATCTCACTCAATATCCCGTTTTATATTGCGAACCACCATTTATGCATAGAGAAACTAAAGAATATATTGCTCGTCTCTTTTTTGAAACACATCGAGTCAACAGTTTAATAATGATGCCAACACCATTATTATCCTTATTTAGTGTTGGTCTAACAACTGGTTTAGTAATCGAATCTGGAGATGGTTTGACTTGGATTGTTCCAATAATAAATGGTACAATAGTTCAACATGCAGTACAGAAACTCCCTCTTGCTGGAATTGATATTAATCAAAATCTAAAAAATCTATTGATGAGAGAAGGTGTCAGTATTGCATCTAGTGCAGCCGATGAAATTATTCAAGAGATAAAAGAGAAAAATTGTTATTTTGTTTTAGATCCAAATAAGCCTTTAAAATCAGGAGATATGTTTAGTGTACTTATGCCAGATGGCTCAAAAATTAATGTACCTACTTATATTCTCTATCAAGCTCCCGAAGTATTATTCAATCCTGGAATGCTAGGGTATGCAGATATTATGAATATACCCCACGCAGTAATTGCTAGTATCCAAAATATTGACAGTCTTTATTGGTACGATCTTTTATCTCATATAGTTTTTTCCGGAGGTAATCTTTCATATTCCGGTTTTCAAGAACGTTTTGAATCAGAGTTGAATTCACTCCTTCCTCAATTAGGTTCCATTCCAAAGCCAGTTACACCGCTTTCAGCGGTTAAAAATGAATTAATCAAATTACAGGCAGTTGAAATTTCAAAAAAGAAAGAGGATACTTGTCCGCATTGTGGGGCTTTTGTGAATCTCAGTGACGGAAAAAAAATATGTCCTTCTTGTGGTGGAGTACTAGTACTACCAGAGATCAGAATTGGTGAATCATATGATAGTAAACAAGAAACTAGGAAAAATACATGTTCTAATTGCGGAAAAAATATTGCTGATCTAGATTCCCTTTTTTGTCCTTATTGTGGAAAGCCAATAGAGCCTTTAGAAGTATATAAAGCCCCTAAAGAATTAAAAAAAAAAACGCCTGTACTAGAATTTTCTGAATCCATTGAATCAGCGAGTAAAGTAATCAACTTTTTTGTACCCGATAATCTACAACATGCAATTTTTAATGGGGCAGCAATTCTTGGAAGTCTGGAATCCTTTCGTAACTTATTTATCACATATGAGCAGTTTCAAGTTAATAGTGAATTGTTATATAGAGATATCAGTGAAATTCTTTAAGTAATTCGTAAATTTGTCTCTTTTTTAATTTTTGATTCTCTTTAAATTATATGAAATTGGAATATTGATTAAAATTCATCAAACATATAGTTAATTTTTAATTTCAAGATATATTTAACAAATTAAATTTTTATTTATCAGAATTAGGTACTTTTAATTGAAGTGTAAATATCGGAATTTTATCATGGTTTTGATTATATTATTTTTTACTATTAATGCAATTCCGAGTGTTTTAGGAAAAACCCGTCGGTTATATTTGATTGATTTTATTTTAGATACCGAAATTGAAGGATTTGGTTTCTCCAATGCCATTATTGATTTAGATATTTTGGATACAGATGAAAAAAAAGAAGAGGCAGTTTCCTTTGAAGCAACTGCTTACGCCTTAAGCATTTTGAATGACTTTGGTGTAGATCCTAAAGAAATTGAAACTCTTGAAGGTAAGTTAGAAGATCGTATAACCGAAATGTTTGCTAGTAAACAAGTCAATATCTATAACTTATATTATCTATTGAATTCACTGAACATTTTACAGTATACTATCGATTCAAGTCTATCAAATAGAATTTATGGATTTTTAAATGATACTGCACAAGAAAGTGGGGGATTTTCCTTTTCAAATACGACTCATTTATCAACTTTAAGCTCTACATTTTATGTTATACAACTTTATTCATTAATTGAGCAACCAATTGGAAATATATCAGTTCATAAAAATTGGGTTCTTTCTTGTAATAATACTGATGGTGGATATGGAGGGAATCAAACTCTTTCTTCCACATACCTAGAGACGTGTTTTGCTGTATTTATCTTAGATGATGAAAGATTTGGCAGTGTTAATGACTTAGTTGATATAAATAAAACAATAACTTATCTCACGACTTTTTATGTAAGTAATCCTGTCGACTTAGACAATTATGGTGGATATATTCCAGATGAATTAGCTGAATTTGCCTTATTAACTAGTACATATTATTGTGCAAAAGCAATTTCATTAATCGATAAAAATGCGTTGAACGTTCATGAAACACGCTCATGGGTATTAGCACATCAAAACGTCGAGGATGGTGGGTTTTCAGAGAATTCTGCCAGTTCTCAATCAAAAGTTTCTTCAGTTATTTCTTCTTATTATGCTTTTAAAACTTTAGAGGTAATAGAATCGTTATATTATTTAAATTATGACGTTTGGATGGTTGAGTTTAACTATGGGATTTTGGGAATTGTGATAGGCTCAATCGGATTGGTTATTGTCATTGCCATAGTTCTTTGGAGAAGAAGAAGAATATAAGGAAGTATATAAGAAGATTCAATATTTTGATGTTAATATCTCACTTTTTTTAATTTCAAATTTTATTATAATTAGGAGAATCATGAATAATAAAATACTAGATGGAAAAAAATTAGCAGAACAATTAAATTCAGAATTGGAACAAAAAATTATAAAAGCAGTAGAAAAAACAGGGATTACACCAAAATTGGCCACTATTCTTGTAGGAAAGGATCCTGCATCTAAGATTTATGTAAATATTAAACATAGAACATGTCAAAGTGTAGGTATCGATTCTTTAATAATTGAGTTAGAAGAAGATATTTCGCGTGAAGAACTCTTAAATGAGATAGATAAAATTAATAGGGATGCTAATATTCATGGGCTTTTATTACAATTACCCCTCCCTAACCATTTAAGAGATTATACACCTGAATTTTTAGAGAAAATTTCACCATTAAAAGATGTAGATGGCTTAAATCCTATTACAAGAGGAAAGCTTTTTGATTATATTGAAGACAATGCACCTTGCACTCCAAAAGGTATTATCTCACTTATAGAAAATAATAATATTGAACTGAAAGGTAAGGATGTGGTAATAATTAACCGTTCAAATTTAGTTGGTAAACCATTGCTATTTATGTTCTTAAAAAGAAACGCAACTGTTACTATATGCCATACCTCAACCATAGATATTGATAGATATATCCAAAAAGCAGATATATTGATAGTAGCCGTTAGAAAACCAAAATTCATAACTAAAGAAAAAATTAAGGAAGGTGCAGTTCTCATCGATGTAAGTATGAATAGAATTGAAGGTAAATTATGTGGTGATATCGATTTCGAGGGTGTTTTTGATAAGTGCGGGAAAATAACACCCGTTCCTGGAGGAATAGGACCAATGACCGTAGCAATGCTTTGTGAAAACACTTTTTTTCTCTATAAAAAACAGATGGAATTTATTTAATATTTCCAAAAAAAAATCTTTTAAATTAGAAATTAATTTATAATTTAGGATAAGATATTCCAAAAAAAAAAAATCAATTATGTTCTTTATCCTTTTAAAAAACAATTAAAATTATATTAAATAATGTTTTTAAAAAAAAATAGAACTAAAAAATAAAAAAAAAATATAGATTTTGATAATAGATCGATATCCTTTCTAAAATGGCGATCCTTGAAGTAGGTATAAACTTAGGAATGCGAAATTTAGTCGAGATAAAGTATTATAGTTCCTCAGACGATGTCTTAGATCCAAACTTACGTGCTGGCTTCCTAACAGCTTTAGAATCATTTACAAGCGAGGTTTTTGGAGATGATATAAATGTTATCAGTCTCGCAAGTTTTAAGCTTGTTTGCTATTGCGAGATGATTAAATTACCCACTGATGATGAAAATAATAAACAACCACTATTATCATATGCAATTATAGAAAAAGCAACTGATGCTTCAGTAGTTAAACATCAATTAAGTCAAATAATTTCTTACTTCTTGAATCGTTATCCCCTTAATGATATCTTTTCTAAAAAACCTAAATATTTTAAGCAATTTGAAAGTCGGATAAATGAAGTTTTAGGAGATCTGAGATTAAAAACAGAAGACAGATTTCGTTCTTTATTTTAAATAATTATTTAAGTGTTTTGTTTTGAGCTCAAATTTACCACCCGCAGCAAAAGCAAAATATCAAGAGTATCTTGATGCAAATGCTACAGAAGATAAGATTAAAAAGTTAGAGGAATTTTTATCTCTAGTTCCTAAACATAAAGCTACCGAAAAAATTGTTGCCCTTAATAGATCTCGTTTAGCAAAGATGAAACGTGAATTAGAGGAACGGAGACAAAAGCAGAAAAGCACACAAAAGATTGTAAGCCCTTTTTCAATAAAGAAGGAAGGACTCCAAATTATACTAACTAGTGTATATCATACTCCTGGAGTGGGAAAAACAACTCTTTTAAATTATTTAACAGGAGCAGCGAATGAAAAGATCGGTAGATTTACTCCTATTCCGGAAATTGGAATCTACAATTATCAGAATATTAGATTTCAAATTGTTGATATGCCTTCCATTATGGAAGGGGCCTCGAATGGAGTTGGTAATGGAAAAGAAATTCTTTCACAACTTAGAGCAGCAGATCTCTTATGTTTTTGCATTGATCTTTCTCGAAATATTACAGAACAAATGGATTTATTATTGAAAGAATTAACCCGAGCTGATATTCGAATAAATCTGTCTCCTCCACCTCTCATTATTGAGAAAACTGGAGCAAATAAAATTCAAGTTCTTTATATGACCAAAGAGGCAAAAGAAATTGAAGGATTGGAAAAATTATCTGAACAAATCAAAGAAATAGTAAATGAAAATGGAATTCGTAATGGAATTGTAAAAATCTATGGTAAAATAACTATTGATAATATTATCGATGTCTTAACCCCTTCTGTTGTATATAAAAAAGTAATAATAATAGGGACAAAAGGAGATCTTCCCTATACTCAAGATACTTTTGAACTCTTAGAATCGAAATATTCAGAAAGATTTCCAATAATCTTAGGAATAAGTATCCATAAAGAGAATTTTCCAAAAGATTTTGGTGAAACTATCATAAAATTTCTAAATAAAATTAGGATATTTACTATGAATAATGGAATAGTGGCAAATGAACCTCTTCTTATGAAAGAAGGAGTCACTGTAAAGGAGGTTGCTGAGAAGATTCATAGAAGTTTTTACGAGAATTTCGACCATGCAGTTATTATTCGTGAGGAAGCGCGTCAAAAACGCAAGAAAGTTGGCCCAGATTATATATTAAAGGATTATGATATAATAGAAATCCATATTACTTAGTATTTGATGTTTTCTATCAAATTAGGAATTTCTCTGATTTCTCTACGGAAATCTTCATTTAAATTTGATATTCCATCTGCTATATTTTTAATACTTTCCAAACTGTAGATTAAATTCTCTAAATAATCAATAAGGTCTCCCTTAAAAACCATGATTCCATATTCTTCTATCAAATAATTGGAAATTTCTTCAATAGTCATATTATGTTTAATTCTTAAATTTAAAATTAGTTTTTCTAAATTCAAACGACCGCAATCGCAATATGGATTGTCTTGACAACTACAATTAAATATATCATTAATTAATTTCATTATAAAATCTATGAAATCACGAGAAAATGTTTTTCTCTTTCTTACATATTCAGCATTCATAAGTGATAATACACTAGCACTAAACAAATTATTCGAAAAGTACTTCATATTTACATTTTTTGATAAATCAGCGACAATATTTTTTGATAAATATACATTTCTGAGAAATTCTAATTCTAAAGCAATATCTAAAGGTGTTTCTAATTCATTTTGTAATTTTTTTATAATTTCAAGGCATTCATCCACACTTAAAAATGAATTAGCAATTGCTCTGCCCAAACGAGTTGCTTTAATAGTTAAATCTTCTTTTATGCGAATTAAATTAAGAGATATTAATTTATTCAGAACTTCTTCCAATTCAAAATGATCATTTATTAAATAGTTATAAAAATTAAATACTGTTTCTTTGGTTATCCACTGATTAAACATAGAAATGAATGCTAGAATTTCTGTTTGAGATTTATCCTCATCGGGTACAAGCTCATAATCTTTGATTTTCCCGTTTAATAGCTTTATTGCTATGTTTTCTTCAGTTGTTTTCATTTTCGGTGAATATACCTTACCTGGTTCAACAAGAATGTATGCCAAACCTTTTTCATGCTTTTTTAATCTGCCGCTTCGTCCTAACATCTGTTCAAATTCAGCTACAGTCAACCAATTTATCCCCATTGCTAAAGATTCAAATATTACTTGTGATGCTGGAAGATCTACCCCTGCTGCTAATGCTGCAGTTGCTATAACTCCTACTATTTTTTGTGATTGAAAATCCTCTTCAATAATTTGTCTTTCATCATTAGTTAAACCTGAATGATAAGCTGCTACGTTAAGACCTTTTAATTGTAGGTAAGAAGTTATAGACTCACACTTTTTTCGAGTGTTTGTAAAAACTATTGATTGACCTTTAAATCCATATATTGATTTTATAGAGTAAGCACTCTTCATTAATAATGAGATAAATTTGAGTTTTTGAGCTTCATTTTGGCAAAGTAATAAATGACGCTCAACTGGAACTGGTCGATTATTATATTTAATTAATTCACATCTTAATTTTTTAGCTAAAAACTCTGGTTCTCCTAATGTTGCACTTAAATATAGAAATTGAGAATTGTATTGAGTCTTTAACCTAGATATCAAGCCATCTAAAATATATCCTCGTTCTGGGTCAATTAATGTCTGAATTTCATCAATTACGATTGTACCAATACCTCCTATAAGATCTTTATTCCCACTCCTTAAAATATAATCAAGTGCTTCATAAGTGCCAATAATAACGTGAGCATTTGCTAAATCTTTTATATTATCATCCTCTTTTTTCCCGAATAATGATTCTCCAACTCTTTTAATGACCTTAAGTTTGATTGCTTTATATTTTTCTTTAAATTCTTCTGTTCTTATATTAGCTAAAGCCACAATAGGTACTAAATATAGCATTTTAGAAGTTTTGTCATTTAAAACCTTTGAAATCCCCGCTAATTCTCCTACCAATGTCTTACCTCCACTCGTAGGAGCCATAATTAATTGATTACTATAGTTCGATAATAAGCCTTTTTCAATGGAAATTGCTTGGATTGGTAATAAATGAATCAATTTTAAATCCTTCAATATTTCTTTAAAAGCTGGAGGGATATCTAAGCTCTCAATCTCTTGATTAAGATATTTTTTATTAATAGAAGGTGTTGTTTCAATATCATAAAGAGTTATCTCCTGAGATCTCACTGGATCAAAATCCGGTTTAAACGCCTCTAATACTTTTCTAATATCTCTAAATTTAAGTATTAGATGCATCAAAAAATTTTTTAACTTCGGACTGATTTTTTCTTGAGTAAGAACTGCCGCAAGCCTAAGTCTATTTGTTACAATATCATAAGCACATTCAGAGCAAATTGTTTGATCTTTATAAGATTTAATTTGAAAATTCTCATTTAATAGAGTAAAGTTATGTTTTTCCATGCAAGAATTGCATATAGTTAAATTAATAATCCGATCAGCGTCATATTGAAAATTTTTTAGCATTTCTTTAATAGGTGAAACATCTTGAGGGGAAGTTTGGCTTGAAAAAGCAATAAATTTATTTCTATCTGATAATATGAACTTCTTGAGTAATCTTGGATTAATTGGCTTTGTATCTCCTTCCTTCTCGATTTTATTAAAATTTATAGGTCGAATTTTATTTTTAAAATCCCCTCCAAAAATTACAGTTCCTCTAAAAAATGGTTCCTTTATGTAAGAAAATGTAAAGCGCTTTTTCTTAAATGATTTTAGATAAAAAAAGTTCACATTAAATAGCAATCCTTTCTTATGCTCACGATTTCTATCAAAAACTATAAAAAAATTTCTTAAAGGAACACTCAACTATAAAGCCATTTTAGCAAATGCGTATTAATAAATTAAAATGAAAAATATCAATTCAAATTTTCTAATTTTTAGAAAAGATTAGATAAAAAGTATTTAAAAATTAGAGAATAGAAATAAATTAAAAATTAAAAACCAAAAACTCGTTTTATTTTATCATAGACTTCTTTTATTTCCCTAAGTTTTGTTTCATCGCCTTGATTTAGAAAATGTTCTAACCACTGGCCCAATCCACCTTGTTGTATCCATTGTAAGAAGTATTCAACTGATTGACGATCCTCAGCAGACATTTTATTATCGACTTTTCTCCTAAGTTTGATTATAATTTTATATATCTTCTATATAAAGATTATAAATTATTCTATTTTATATTTTTATAATTCCAAATCAATTAAATAAAGTTAATGAATTTTTTAAAAAAATATAATGTGAATAATATTGCCAGATGTAAGAATAAAAACACCTAATTTAGATGATATTTTTGAAAAATGGAAGCAAAAGACTGCTAGAACGGACCGAAAAAAGATGGAAAAACAGTTTGGGACAAAAGGAGCAGTTTTTTCATTAGATGCAGTTAGTGCCGCAGAATATGTCAAGGATACTACAAAAGAAGCAGCAATTTATTTTGCTGTTAAAAAATCTCTTGGTCCGGCACCAAAAGGGAAAAAAGAAAATACTGTAGCTGCTCCTAGAGTGGGAAGAGTGCAATTCTATTCGTTTAAGGGAGCTGGGAAGATAAACAAAGATGAATGGAAGGGAGATGAAATAGTTCCTCAATATGAATCATTACAAGCGGCTCCTTGTAAAAACTGTAAAGGTAAAGGCTATCTTGAAAATAAGTGTAAAACATGTAAAGGTACTGGTAAGATTGAAGAAAATCTCACCATTTTAGTTGATCAAGAACAGAATAAGGAAAAAAAAGTATTCTCTTATCCATGCGGTGCATGTTATGGCACTGGAAACAGATCGGAACCATGCAAAGAATGTGGGGGTCATAAAAATCTTTATAAATTTGAAGAACTACCTGTACCATTTCAAACAGTCGTTACTGGAGTTCCTATTCTTCATTCAAGTGCTCAAACTAGATATGAAAAAGAAATTGGAGAAGATCTCCATAAAATGATTGAAGAAGTTGAAGGTATCAAGTTTAGTGATTTTAAAGAATTAGAGTCAAAAGCAGAGCCATCATTAGGATATTGGAATAAAAATATAAGTAAAACTATCGGAGCCGCTAGAGGTGATTACAAAAAGTATGAGAAAGATAAGGACTCTCAAATAACTTCTCAGATTTACTTATTTCCGATGATTTTAATGAATGCTGAAACAAAACGAGGAAGCAAGTTCGAAATTTATAGCATAGGTTCAGGGGATAAATTTATAGTTTATTCTAATTTCTAATTCTATTCTACTATAATTAATAACAATTTAATCAAATCTTTTTCACTTTTATCTTAAATTTTGTTTAAATATCTTAACTGGATTATTTTATTAACACAAACTTATAAATACCTGGAATTTCCTTTTTTACTTGCAATTTTTATTTAAATGATTTTTAGTTTATTTAACACTATGGTTAATATAGTTAAAAAAGAAAAATTCATAAGTTCAGAATACAACTGTAAGTTTTGTCGGGACACAGGTAAAATCAAGATTTATAGAGATGATTGGGAGGATTTTGAGGTAATTAATTGTGAAAAATGTAATTCTGACTAAAAAAATTATAAGTTTTATTGATTCAGCTTATTGAATTAAACTAATCTTCTACTTATTCTCGCACTTAATTAAGTATAAAAACATTTAAATATCGCAATATATAATTGTAATATAAGTTTCAACTTATATATAAGTTTAAACTTACATATATAAAATGAGATAAAAATGATTGAAGAAAGTAAAATCATAAAAAAGAAAAAGTCTTTTAGTCAAAAAAGTCTTAATGGTTATTTTATTCCCAATAATACATTGTTAATTTCAATGATTGGTATTTTCACGGCCTTGAATTTTGCCATTACTTTTTGGATACAGATACCAATTCCTGCGACAGGAGGATACATCAATATTGGTGATGTTGCCGTAATGTTTACCGCTCTTTTATTTGGACCTATTATAGGAGGTATAGCAGGTGGTTTGGGTCCGATGCTTGCGGATATCTTTACGCCTTATGTGATTTATGCTCCTGCAACATTATTCATCAAGGGGATAGAAGGATTTTTGATAGGTCTTATCGCTAATCCAAAGGATTTGGAGGGGAGAGTTTCTTATCGCGATATAATAGCCGTATTAATTGGAGGGCTTTTAATACCTTTAGGATACTTTATTTATGAAGCTTTTATTCTTAATCTTGGAGTCTTAACAGCTGTAGCTGAAGTCCCTGGCAACTTTTTTCAGTTCGGATTTGCCGCTTTAGCATCAATTTTACTAATATTAGCATCAAGAAAAAACATAATTGATGCTTTACCTCAAGTTTTCAATAAAGTATTTGTTCCAATGGAAGTCGAGAATATAATTAATTTTAACTCTAAAGTAGTGTAATTAAAACATCTAAAGCATCCAATACCTTTCTTCCGGTATCAGTTATAAAATATAATACATTTTTTCCTTCTTTTTTTCTAGATATTAAACCTTTTGTTTCTATTTCTTTAAGATGTTGATAAATAGCAGCTAGACTAATATTCTCCATAATTTCTTTGATATCTGTTCCAGTAATTCCTTTAATACTCGAAAGAGAGATTTGCGATAATATTTTCAATTTCGTGATAATTATTGAACCTTTTCCTGTTGTTTTTGTTTGTGATGATATTGCTTCTAGGATATATGGGGCTTTTAATCCGCTTCCAGTAATAAGACATACAATATTATCCTGAGGTTCAAAATATAATTTTTCTTCAAGTAATTCTAAAGCTGCTAGTGTTAAAGCAGATGATGGTTCCGCAAATATTCCTTCACTTCTTATGAGTTCTTCAACTGAGCTTAATATCAAATCTTCTGGAACTGCAATCACAGTTCCTTTACTCTCTTTTATATATTTTATAGCTAAATCTTTATATTTTGGCTTTTTAACCAAAATCCCTAATGCTATCGATTTAGAAATTTTCCTCTCCTCAAGTTTAGAGGTATCCTCATTAAGAAAATCATTTACTATAGGTGATGAGAATTCAGATTGAACACCTACTAATTTTGGTATCTCATCGATAAAGTTTACTTGTTTAAGTTCGTTAAATCCTTTCCATAAGCTTACTAATAGCTCTCCGCTTCCCATTGGGATTATAATGCACGTTGGATTATCAATCTGATTAATGATCTCAAAAGCGATTGTTTTTTGAGCCTCAAGTGTAAGGGGATTTAATTCAGGTGTAGATTGATAGTAACCTTCAAAATTTTTATTTTTTATAACATAATCAAGAGCATCATCTACTGTTTCTCCTTCAATCCTTAAATCTGAATTATACGCGATCATTTGAGCTTTTTTACCGGCATCAATTTCTTTAGGTATAATATTCATACATTCAATTCCCTCAAGAGAGCAATAAGCTGCAATTGATGCACCTTGGTTCCCATTAGAAGCGCAGATTACTTTTTGATAATCCCAACTTCTAGCATGTGAAATTAATAATGCTGCAACGCGATCTTTAAAAGAATTAGTAGGATTCTGAGTTTCATCTTTAAAATATAGATTGTTGATTCTCAATTTTTTTCCAACTTGCTTTGAACTTCTGCATGGTGTTCCACCTTCACCTAAAGAAATAATAAAATCATCTTCTATTTGAGGTAACGCAAAATTGTAATCCCAAAATTTGCTATCAATTTTAACTTTGGAGATATTTTGTTTGATACTTTCTAAATTAGATTCAAACCATAATAATCCTTCACAATCAGGACATTTATTTTCAATGGAGGTAAATTCAAATTTTTTTTTACATTTTATACAGATTAGTGATATTGGTTTTTTCATAATGAATTATTTCCAGATAATTTTCGACCATTAGGTTAAAAAAGAAATAAATTATTTAACTAAATCTCTTGAGACATAAGCAGTCAGTATCTTGCCGTAAAAATAGTGATGACTTTCTAAATTTGATTTACTTGAATGGATAATCTGGCATTCATAGTTTAAAATGCAATCCTTAATCGTAGGTACTTTTGTTCGCTTTCCCTGAATTGTTTCTAAACCAGCTTCTTTAAATTTATCAATATTTCTTCCAGAATAACTGCCTGCTATATCAATAGCTTCATATATTCTTTCTGAAGGTATATTTACAGTAAATTCATTGACTCCTTCAGTAAGTAATTTATATGTATATCGACTATAAGCCACTTGTGCTCTTATGACAGGAGTACCATCTAATTCTTCAATGTTCTTCCAATCTAAAGCCATCACATTGAGTTTATCGTTTTTATCCATAGATACTAATAACGCTGTATGTCTCTTAAAAAGCTTAACATAATCAAATGGGCCAATTTCCTGCCTGTTATTCGTCATTTATTTCAACTTTAAACATTTTTAACGATTAATCATAATCGTCTTCATCATCATCGTCATCATCTTCATCTTCATCCTCCTCATCATTGTCATCATTATCTTCATATACATCAATGGTTTCATATTCTTCCGCATCACGATAACAATTTTTACAATAAGGTTTTCCCCCTACATAAATTGCGTTTTCTTCGAGTATTTCTCGATCGCAATTTTCACAATAAACATAATCTTCCTCCTCATATTTACCCATAATCAACACTTCCATATTTAATATAAGGATTTTTACTTAGTATAACCAAGTACTTTTGTTTAAATTATAGTAAAATAAGACAAAAAAAAATATAAGTATTGCATAAAATTACACAATACAGCTACTTGCCTCTTTTAATCTTTTTTCAGCATCTTTAACAATATTCTCAATGATGTCTTTAACTGCTTCTATAGAATCAATTAAACCGATGCTTTGACCTAAAAGAACAGCTCCATCTTCAATATTGCCTTTATAGGTCATTTCATAGTGTTTTTGATCTTCCATAGCCATCTCTGGTGTTATCTGTGCTTCTTGAGCCATTTTTTCTTCTTTACTTTTCACAACTCCATGATGCAAAGAATAATTGTTTTTCCAAAGTCTTATTGGACCAAGAACACCAGTAACCCATGTAGTGTCTTCGGCTTTTGCAGGAGGCACAATATTTTTATACCTTTCATGGAATTCACTTTCTTTTGAAGCGATAAATCTCGAACCCATTGCGATAGCTCCTGCGCCCATGGCTAGGGCTGAAGCTAAGCCCTCTCCACTAGAGAATCCTCCGCATGCTATTATTGGTGTTTTTGGATGTTTTCTAGTAACTTGTTGTAATAAGACTAGAGTACTAATTTTTTCATAACTTTGATGTCCCCCACCCTCCCAACCAGTAATGACCATACCATCAGTACCTGATGTTACACACTTATCGGCAAGCCATAATGCTGGCGCTACATGAAAATGTTTAATATTGGATCCACTTTCTTTTAATTTTTGATATGTTTTAGCTTTTGGTAGAGTTTTTGGAGATCCCGCACTTGTAACAGCGTAAACACACTGTTCTTTAATCTTCGGATTATTCATAATAAATCTTGAAATTCCCCGACAAAGTCCTGGGGCATCTAATTGCAATCTTGAAGTTCTTATGTTAAATCCAAATGGTTTGTCTGTTTGTTCTACTACATATTCCATATCTGATTTCATTTCTTCCAAACTATTTTTACCAAATAAATTTGTGTGGCTTAATACTCCTAAGCCACCTGCTTCAGAAACAGCTACTGCCAATTCTTTTGTATAAAATGGTCCCATTGGAGCAGCAATTATCGGATGCTTAATTCCAAACATTTCAGTAATATTTGTTTTCAATGCCATGTTCTTATACCATCTTTAATTATTTTTAATAATAATATGATAGTGAAAAACAAAAAAATAATATAAATTTTTTATAAATTTAAAAACGCTTACATTAATTAGATTTTTTTTATAAAAATGCACATTTAATTAATTTAATGAGCAGAATAGTATTTTTGAAGTTTATAGAAGTATTTTTCTAAATATATTTAAATATAAGTTCCGTTTTTGTTTTAATAAATTAAATAATTCTTAATAAAGGTTCCGTACGCCATAAATTTCTCAATTCAATAGGTTTATTAATTTATGCTAGGCGATTAATAAGTTGGATAATACTATAAATCTAAAATTAGTTGTTCTCGGAGAAGGAGAAATTGGGAAAACATCCCTTATTAATACTTATATGGGAAAGAAATTTCCCGAACAATATTTACCAACAATTGGGAGTGAAACTACTAAAAAAGAATATGTTATTGAAGAGAAAGGCAATATAACGAAAATACTGCTTTCTATATGGGATGCAGGGGGCCAAAGATCATTCAATCCTTTTAATCCTGCTCTATATAAAAATCTCGATATAGCTCTTTTAGTCTTTGATTTGAATAGACCAAAAGAAACATTATTACAATTAAAAGATAATTATTTAGAACATGTAAATAATTATTCTGAAGACGTGTTAAAATTATTTATTGGTAATAAATTAGATTTACTAACTGATAATCAAGAGCTTAAATCACTTTTGAATAATTTTTTGGCAAAAAATGACAATATAATATTTATATCAGCAAAAACAGGTGAAAATGTTAATGAATGTTTTGAATTATTAATATATACATTTTTAAGAAAAGCAGAAATACTTTATCCTGATATAATTCAGCCTAATACTTCAAATAGTTTTTTAGATTTAATTCATAAAAAAGAGGAATTATTAAAAACTAGACTAATAAATTTAGCAAATTTAAATTCAGCGTTAAAAAAACAGATAATTAAACCCAAAGTTAAAGAGAAGCCTATTGAGGATAAAGAAACCAAAGAATTGAAATACCTCGACTTTTTGAAAAAAGAATTAGAAAAGAATGCAACACATAAATGCAATATTATGGATCAGTTTTTAATTAATTTATCCGAACTTGATAAAACTATAACGCATTTAACAAAAACACATAGAAAATCAGTTAAAGATTTAATAAATGGCTTGAAAGAACTTTTTGTTACCGCTAAGCAAGATTTTGAACAAAATATTGACTTAATTGCAAAATTAAACAGAGAAGAATTTGAGTTGGTAAAAATAATTTCAAAAACTAAGGAAGAACAACTAATTCAGAATCTTCAGTAGTATTTCCTGATATAATATTGAATTCAATAATAAAAAATATAAAAAAAGGTGTCAAAAATATCTGAAGAAATTTCTTTAAAGGAATTTCAGAAATTAAAAGAACAGGTTAGTAAGCTAGAAAACAAACTAAATGAGCAATTAAAAAAATCTGAACAAAAAATCAATGAGCATCTAAGTAATCTGGAAAAAAAAATAACAGAGCGAATAGATAAACTCGATCAAAGTCTAAATGCACAAATTAATGATTTTGAGGAGAAATCAAGTGAAACAATAAATAAATTGGATCAAAAGACAAAAGAGCAGTTCTCCCAACAAAAACAGAATATAGATAAACAAGGAAGCTCAACAACTAAAAAAATAGAGGATTTAGCAAACACCTTTGAAGGTGAATTGAAAGATAAATTTACCGTACTTTCGAAAAAATTGGAGGAAAATTACAAAATACTTAATTTAGAATTAGAAAGTAAATTTAAAACAGTTGATCAGAAGTTAGATAGACATGTTGATATTCTTGAAAATCAAATAAAGTCTCTTATAGAAAAAATTAATAATGTCAATGAGAATTTTTCTACAAAATTAAATAATTTCAAGGAAGAGTTCGACACTAAAGAAGAAGTTCTTACAGACATGATTAAAAAATACAACGAAGAAAATATAGAGTATAAGAGTAAACTAGAACCAATGTTAGAGAACCTCAAAAGTGAACAAGATTTAGTAAAAATAACAGTAGATGTGCTTAAAAAACAGATAAAAGAAAGTGCAAAAGAATGGATTGATGATGAAATAAAATTAGCATGTAAAAACAAAGAAAAAGAAATTCTAATGAATTTATGGATTGAACAATTGAAAGAGATTATAGAAAATCTGGATAAATTAAAGGAAATCCATCCAAAAGAATTAAAGCTTCATATTAATGAAATTTCAAGTACTATTGAATCATTTAAACAGAAGTTTATGAAATAATCTTCGTAGATCTTTATTTCAGTGGAATTATTATCTTCATTATCTTTTAGAAACTATTTTTTTCAATTTTATATTAATTTAAAATATCTATTAGATAAAATGAATAACACTTAATATTAGTAAAAATGTATCCGGATATTATTTCTCTAGGAGAATTATTAGTAGAGATAATGCGAAACAAAAAAGATATCTCTCATGGAGAGATTGGAGCAATTTATAAAGGTCCATTCCCTAGTGGAGCACCTGCGATTTTTATTGACACTGCCGCTCGTATGGGAAAGCCATTTAATTTTTCTACTGGGTTTATTGGAGTCATAGGAAATGACGAATTTGGTAATTGTATTATAGAAAAATTAATTAATGATAATATTGATACATCTCAAATAAGAATTAACAAAGAGTTAACAACAGGAATAGCATTCAATCAATACAATTCTGATGGTTCTCGTAAATTTATTTTTGCCCAAGGTGCAGCAGGAGACACATCAGAAATGGATATTAAGAGAGAATATTTTAAGAATATAAAAAATCTCCACATAATGGGAAGTGCTCTTTCAATTAGTAAAACTTCACGAGATGCCTGTTATAAAGCAATTAAATTAGCAATAGAAAATAATCCTAAAGTAATAATTTCATTTGATCCAAATCTTCGCCCTGAAATGTTAGATTTAGAGACTATTTTAAAAATTAGCAAACCTATTTTAGAAAAAACCGAAGTTTTACTTCCCAGTGGAGAAGAGGCTGAAAATTTAGCTGAAATAAAAGGTTATAAAGAAGCATGTCAAACATTGCTAGAAATGGGGCCAAAAGTTATTGCTTTAAAACAAGGTAGAAAAGGATGTACAATTTTCACTTCAGATGAATTTGAGGGGTTACAGGTGAGAGGCTATGAAGTAGTTGAAAAAGATCCTACTGGAGCAGGAGATTGTTTTGGAGGCGCATTTATCATAGGATATTTAGCAGGGTGGGATTTACAAAAAACAGCGACATTTGCTAATGCTGTTGGTGCGTTAAAGGTTACAAATTTTGGACCTATGCCTAATACTTCATATGAAGAAGTTATAGCATTAATTAAGCATAGTAAAAATACTCATAATTTTTGTTAAATTAATATAATGAAGATTTTTATCAAAATTTTGAAAGGGTGGGGTTATAATATCTGTTTAAACGAGAATCATAGATAAAGTCTTACCGATATCTTTCAATCAAGCCAAAAGATACTTTAACCCCATATTGATGATTTCTATTTCTTTAGAATGTCCAAATTATCAGTTATCCCATAATCATATATAAATTTATTTATTATTTTCGTCCCAACGCCAAAATAAAAAAAAAGAAACATCAAAATTTAAATATCTGTAATTTTAATATTTCATAAGATAATTTTAAGAAGTGTATGAGTTAATGATTGATTATTTAAATCGACACTTGTTTAAGCAAAAATTTTATTTTTGCAGAAATTAAATAAACTTTCATATTCTTATTCTATATGAGGTATTAATTATAATAATCCAATAATCATAAAATGACTGACGAATTTAAAGGCGAAGAAAAGGAAAATAAGTCGGAGAGGGAAGTTGATAGAGTAGATAAGGAATATTTATCAAAAGCTAAAAATTCAAGGGACTTAATCGACAAAAAATTAAGAAAGTTCGAGAATAGTATTGAAGATATATCAGAAACTATTACAAATGGAGAGGCAGCAGAAGAGAAGGAAATTGAGAAGAAACCTATAGAAAAACTTAGCGAAGAATTAAAAGAAGCTCAAACTAAACTAGATAGTATTAATAAAAAGATTGACGATAAAGAAGAATATCTTAGTGTTATTGAAGAAACAATCAGACAACTTGAGGAGAAATATAATCGAAAAACTGAAGAGATGAATAATACTGAAGAAAGACTAAAAATTACTACAGAAAGCAAAGAAAATTTAGAGCAAGAATATATGGAACTTCTGAAAAACAATGAACAATTAGTAAAAACATACGAGACAAGACAAGTAGACCTTATAGTACTGACAGATTCTATAAAAGAAAAAATTAATACTCAAGAAGATCTTCGCAAAAAAATTTCAAAACTTAATCAAGAGATCCAATCAAAGGAAGATCTGCTTACAAAACAGAAGGAAGAGTCTGAAGCATTAGAAAAAAAATTGAAAAGCCAACGCGCTGAAAATGAAACCTTAAAAGTCTCAATTAGCAAGAATAAAATTGAATTAGAACATTCAAATTCAGAAATTGAAGCAAAGGAAGAGGAAAAGAAACTTTTAACTGAACAAATTGAAAAAAAAGAAAGCAGGATTAAGGAGATCGAATTAAGACTTGAAGAATATAAAGAAGGCTTTCCAGAAATGGAAAAACAAAGGGGAACTTATGAGGAACTCCTTGCTAAATATAAGGTACAATTAACTGATAAACAACAAAAACTAATTGAAATTGAATCTCGAATTCAAGAATTGAATGATAATGCTAATAATTTGATAGAACAAATAATTTCAAAAGAGAATTTAATAGAAGTTAATGAAAAAAGAATAGAAGATTTGAAAAAAGATATTGAGATCTCAAATACAGAGTACATTGAACGAGAAGAAAGGCTAGAAGCATTGACCGAAAAATTGAAACATATGGAAACTGAGCATGAGAAATTAAACAAGGCAAAAGAAGCAATTGAATCTAGCACCAATGACTCAAAAACAATTCTACAAAAATTAAAATTAGAATTAGAAAGCCAAGAAAAAGAAATTAGAAATAAAGAAAGTAGAATACATAGATTAGAAGTTCTATCGGCTATTTACCGTGCTTCAAAATTCTTTGGAGGTATTTTAATAGGTATCGGAGTTTTTTTTATAGTCTGGTCATTAGGTGTGTTTTATGGATTTATTAATTTTGGAACTGCTAATAGTGATATTATGGGCTTATTCCTACTAATTGGAGCTATTCTAGCAATTATCTCGGGGATATTCCATTTGGAAAAGTCATGAAATCCATTTAGCTTATTAAAACTCTTGAAATAACTTTAGGAGGATTTTATTGGCTGAAAAAGATAAAGAAAATACCCTTCCAACTCGGCACGTAGGATTGCTTTCAGGAATTCTATATGGAATTGGGTGTGGTATTGGTGGTTCAATTTTTATCTTAATAGGATCCGCAATAGAAGGAGCGCAATCAGGGGTTATAATTAGTCTAATTTTAGGAGGAATATTAATATTTATTACAGCTTTGAATTACAGTGAGTTATCCACTAGCTTACCTATATCGGGGGGAGCTTATAACTTTAGTAAAGAGGCACTGGGAGGATTTTTAGCTTTTATCATTGGCTTCTTTTTATGGATAGCTAATATAGCAACATTCTCATTTTCGGCCCAAGCTTTTACTGTTGTAATAGAAGCTTTTTTCCCTGGAACAATTATGCAATACTTATCTATTCCAATATCAGTTTTATCAATTCTTTTTACAGCAATAGTTATGTTTCGAACTCAAAAAATAGCTTTGAGAACTCTTGTATCATTAACAATAATTTTATTAGTTATAATTGGTATCTTTATTTTTGCGGGTTTTTTCATTGCTCCAACTACTAATTTATCAAACTATGATCCGGGGTTCTTAGTTTCAGAAACAAATTTCTTTGTTATTATTTTTTGGTTTTCATCCTTATTTATTTTCTTTACAAGTATTACTTCAAATTTAGCTTACTTGAATGCAGATTTGAAAACTCCATCAAAAAATATTCCTAAAACTAATATTTTTGCAATTCTAATAACTTTACTTATATACTTGTCCATGACTATCGTTGTAATGATTAATATCGGCTCTTATTCATTAGATTTCGTAAAAAATTCTCCTATCTTATTAGCAAAGGTAATGAATGATATATTGGGACTTCCTGGATACTTATTAATGGGTATTGCAGCAACAATATCAACATTTATTGCAATGAATGCTGCTTTAGGTTCTGCCGTGGCTGTAATGTCTGCTTTAGCGAGAGACCATTATATATCGAAAAAATTTTTAAAGGTAAGTAAAAAAACTAAAGTACCTACATTAGTTACGATAGTAACAACGACTATTGCCATATTTTTTACTGTCTTTGCAATTGTTTTTGCAAATATCGGATTTATAGCAAATATTACTACATTTATTTATTTCTTTGGATTAGCTTTTGTAAATTTTGCTGCTGTTATCCTAAGATATAAAAGAAAAGAATTAGATCGCCCATTTAAAGCTCCTTTCTTTCCCTATTTGCCTGTAGTTGTTGGTTCTACTTGTTTAGTATTGAGTTTTGTGTTAAATCCTAACGCTATTCTTCTTGGTCTAATTATAATGTTTATTGGAATTACTTATTATTTATTAACAATAGCAGATCGTCATTCAGTTATTTTGACTTTAGCAGGGTTGAAATTTTTCGCTATTTTTATTGTTGGATTTTTTATTTGGTTTCTAAACAATTTTAGTTTGTTAGATTCACCAATAATTGGATTTACTTCAATTTTTTCCTCAATATTATTACGAATCTTAACTTCTTTAGCTATTTTTGCAATTGTTACTATCTTTTTTGACATTTTTCCACTCAAAGAAATAGTATATTTCTTCATAAGAAGAGTTAATAAAAAAGAAGTAGCTATTGATATCGGAATTGGTCGAATAATTGAGTTAAAAAAAAGCAAAGCAAAATTAATTTATAACATAAACATAATTATTAGTATAATTCAAATTTGCTCTTCAATATTTATCTTTATCTTAGTCTCCTTGTTTGCTGTTGATATAATTTCAATAGAATCAATTACTTTTGGTACTATTGTTTTACTCCAAGAAACAGCAGAATATTTATTTAACACAATTTTAATATTTCTTGGAACCGCGTTATTATTCAGTGGTCTATACAGCCTCTATCTAAATAAAGAGACAAAAACCCTAGGAGTTTAAATGTATATCTCTTCCTTTTTATAATTAATTTATAAAGAGAATAATCTATTCATGAAATTTCCGAAACTAAATCTACATATACATTCATACTACTCAGATGGTAAACAATCCATTAAACAAATTGTGAAAAAATCCATCAAGTTAAATTTGGATTATATAGCAATAACCGATCATCTCACAAACTCATGGAAAAAATGGGTTTCAACTCTAAATAACATTGAAAATATATCAGCTTATCTTGATGAAATTTCAATTTGTCAAGGTTACTTGGCAGAGAATGATACTAATCTAGTAGTTTTAAAAGGAATTGAAGTAGATCTTGCTAGTTCAGAGCAATATATTAAGAAAAGCATAGAAATTAATGAGTTCGAATTAATCTTATTTGAGTATCTACAAAGTTTTGAATCGATTGCTTTTGTAGAAAATATTATTTATTACTGGAAAAATCAGGTAAGTAACCCTATTAGATTTCCAATTCTGGGATTAGCACACTTTGATCCTTCATATTTTATACTAGGGAACCTTGATACTTTAATGAAATTTCTCAAAAAACATAATATCTATTTTGAATTTAACTCAAGTTATCCTTCATTCTATTCTCCTCGATATGAAAGATTTTTTGAAAAATTAAAAGAGTATAAAATTCCAGTAGCTATTGGATGTGATTCTCATAACTTAGGAACATTAGATAATTTCGAGGAACCTCTTGAAATGATTCAATACTATAACCTCGAAGAGAATTTTGAAATTCTAATTAATAATTTAAACTCCAGATATTAATATAAATACAAATTTTCTATTTACTTTTTATAATACAGAAAAACTTATTAAGACTTTTGGCATATAAAATTAAGATAATGCTTGAATGCTTTTTCAAAAGCTATATCTAAAATGATCTCATTTTTAGATTTTGGTTGTTTTATCATTTTTTTTAAAAATTTGTTCCCATGATAAAAAATCTCTTTTACCGCATTTAAACGTTTCGCAACAGATAATTCTGTGATTTCAGCAATAGTCTTATTGTTTTTTATCTGCCATTCTCTTAAAGCATTCCATACAATCCCTTTCATTGCGATTTCTGGAATCTGGATAATCATACATAAAACTGCTGAAATTTCATCAATTAATTTAGATTGTTCTGACGTATACTTTACTTTTCCATAATCATTTCCCGTATTTTTTAAAGCTTCCATATCGAACTTAATAGTATATGATAAAATATTCCTCAACCTCTGTTTTACTAAATAATATATCAAATATTTTTTATATAAACCTTGATTAAAGCAAAAGCTTATAAGAGTTTATCTTGTCCCTTCTTCTTGCAGACTTACAATATCTAGCAATTTTTTATACAATTCTATATATTTAAAATCCTCCATTTAATAAGAAAGAAAAGAAGAAGATTTTAATTTATGAAGGTAGAAATATGTAAACATGAATGATAATAAAAGTAAGTCGGGCCCTAGACAGTTTTTCTCCTATTTTAAATATATGGTATTTGTTTTAATATTTGTTGAAATACTTGATACTTATTCAACGAATTATCTAAATGTTGTAGTTTCTGATATCTCATCAGAATTTCTCGTAGAAATCTCATTGTTTCAAATATTTGTAGCCATTGCAACTTTGGGAATGTATTTTGTATTTTTAAATCAATATCTAGCTGATAAAGTAGGTAGAAAGTTCCTTTTAGTATTTACTGTTTTTGGAATGGGTATTTCCTCACTTTTCATTGCCTTCTCCACTAATATTATTGTTTATACTGTATTTTTGTTTTTGTTGTTTTTTTTCTTTAATTCAGATATTTGGGTGATATATATTAATGAAGAAAGTCCAGCCGATAAAAGAGCATTATATACTAACTTAGTTTTAGTTGGGGGAGTGATAGGAGCTCTTTTAATACCTGTCTTTCATGATATTTCTTCATTAATTAATTGGAGAGTAATGACTTATTTTGCTATCATATTAGGAATACCATTGAGTATCATAATCTTCTTTACGTTTAAGGAAACTTCTAAATATTTGGAAATAAAGGAGAATAAGAGTATGATTAGGGAGAGACGCAAAATCTTTAAAGAAAATTTCAAAACAATATTTAAGTCAACTAGAAGAAAAGAATTTCTAATAATTTTGATTATAAGTCTAATAATTGGATTGAACAATCTTTTCATTCTTGTAGGAGAGGATTTCTTATCTGATAGTTTTACAACTGAAGATGTAGATAATATTGTGTGGGTAATGGGAATCGCTTCTATTATCGGTTATTTAATTACGGGATTATTGGCTGACAGAATTGGAAGAAAACCGTTATGTTATCTCTATTCAATTATGTTTCCTATTTCGATCTTAATGATAATTCTCGGAGTTAATTTGCCTGAGGGAGCCTTGATGATGGTTATGTTAGGAGCTGGCTTAGCTAATTTATCATTCTGGGGCTTAAGAATATTAATTAGTATCATGGCTTTAGAAATAATTCCTACTCAAACCAGAGGAACTGGTGCAGGATTGAAAACTCTAACAAGTTCGGCAGGAATTACAGTTGG
>JBHLLJ010000017.1:0-32829 GCA_048885705.1 Candidatus Hermodarchaeota archaeon
TACTTATTGCCATAAGAACTAAATACGTTGAAATTAGTAAATTGGCACTAATAAAAACAAGATAGAGCAAAATATTCATGCCTAAGGCTAAGGGAACAAAAAGATATAAGAAACTACTTATAATATTAAAATAACGGAGTATATCCTTTATCTTTAAGTTCAATTCCGATTTTTGTGCATATTTCATGCAGATTAAGAACAAGAGTGGCCAGATTATTAAGAAATCACAAATTTGGTAAACAAAAATAATATGTGTGAATAGCATTGGCATAAAGAGATTTGGTAACATTATTGTTAGAAATAGTGATATGAAAATTGAATTCATTAGAAAGCATACAAAATTTAACCATTTTAATTGGTTTTTATCATGATAAATTTTAAACATACTATTTTTAATATCAGTTCCCTCATCTTTAGAGGGTCTTTTGAACACATTAATTAAAATTTGAAAAGTAATAACATATAACATTGGCCAAGTTAAAAGGGTAAAAATCCAATTAGAATACATTATTTCGAGTGTAAATAGCCATTCTAAAATGGGAGAAATTATAGGAATTGGAATAGCAAACCATAGGATATATCGATATTCAGTGAATATATAATATAAGAATATAATGAATATAATGGAAAATGTTGTAATTAAAACACCAACTGGGGCTTGAAATAGAATGTATGCTATGGAAGTAACCGATAAAGATGCTCCAATTGCCACTGTAAAATACGGAATCAGTCTATTAATCCGCAATCTCATTTTATAGCGATTAAATATAAAAATTGAGCAACCAAATACAGTTAGAGCTAGGGATAAAGCAAGTATTACATACCCCAGAAAAAAATAGAATGTATTAAAAGTCAACCATGAAAAGTTGATGATTAAAATCCAAGAAAGGCATAAGTCTATTACTCTTTTAGGTAATTTTAAGTATTTAGAGGAAAATAGTGTGAATCCAAATATCAATAAACTAATATTCAATGAAAATATCAGGTGGTTTATCACAGCATATAGAACAAAAAAGATCGTTAAGAAAATGCCTGATAAGGTTATGAGATATGCAATAATTAAAACTAAACCAACAGATCTAATATTAGGGAAAAATGAGTATACAATTAAAAATAATCCTATAGCTAATATACCGACCGCAATTGTTAATTCTAAAGGAAGACCAATTGAATATAAATAAAACAACAAAAATAGTGCATTAACGAATGTTAAGGGAAACACCCACAAAATCGAAACAATTTTCCAGAATTTTAATAATATTAACACTGGCATCAATAAAACAACTGCAAACATAATAAAAAATAAATTTCTCAGAAGATAATCCAATACGAATAAATTCTGACTAAACCAATAAAGTAAAAATAGGCTTTCTCCCCATATTATAAATATAATTATAGAAAAATATTTCTTGATTTTTGTATACACTACTGGTATGAAAAATAAGGAACAAATTATTAGAGATAAAAAGAATGCGCCACCTAACTCAACAGGTCCAAATGGACTTAAAATGGTGAAAAGTTCAGTTGTGAAAATATCCATGCCTGTTAAACTTTGATAGATTATAAACCAATTTGCGATGGGCAATATGTTCCATACATACCATCCTGATTTCCAAATCGCCCATGATACTTTCCACTGATAAATTCCAATAGATAAATAAAATAGAAAGACTCCAAAATTAATCGCAATTATTAAAGGAACTAAAGACCATAATGGCATAGATAAGGCCGCAATTATTAGCAAATATAAAAAGACTGGAAAAGAAATCACTATTGAAATTAATACAATATAAAAAGATCTTCTCCTAAACCTTGGTGGTGCTTTATTATACAAAATAACAAATGCAAAACCTGTCATAGTTAAAGTTAATGTGAAAGTCAAATAAGAATTGTAAGCTCCAAAAATTGGATTATTAAAAAGCAAAGAATATGATATAAAGCTGATGAAATCAAAAACAAATAGGATAACACAAGGATTTATAAACCATTTATATCTTTCATCTCTTTTGCGATAAAAGGAGATTCCCAAAAATAATAAAAATATGAATAGAGATATTGTTATATTATAAATTAGTAAAATATTTGTAAATAGACTAAGAAAGATAAAAGATAGAATAGAAATAAGTGAATACAATGAAAATTTCTCTAAAGTGTTATCTTTCTTAATATTAAGTAAAATCGAGAAGAATAAAACACCACTTAATGATAATAAGTAAAATATGGCAAAAATCCCTGTCAAGGCTATATCAAAACCTGTAATTATTCCATAAAAGTTTAAAACAACTAAGATTTCAACAAAGCTAACATAGCTTAATAAGAAATATGATAAAAATCGAAAAATAGGAACAATGCTTCTTTGAGAGAGAATTAGAGACCATAAAATTATAATAAGGAACAATGAAAAAATAGAACCAAAATAAAGGAGACTTATAGATAATATGAAAGATAAGCAATAAAACCCAAACACATTCAATACATCTTTTTTTGCTACTAATATATTAAACCTTATAGAATAGTAAAAGAAAATTAAAAACAGGTTAATAATAAGAGTTGCTATATGAAATACAGGATTCTGATAGAAAATAGGGATCTGATTTGTTAAATACAAAAGAAATTCAAAATATAAACTTGTGATTGAAATTGCAAATGCTATTACAGTAATTTTCTTCATCAATAATTGATTTTTAGATGATATATATTTCAAATTCTTTAAAATACGTAGACTCAGAGGAGTTAAAAATGTAAATGTTAAAGAAAATAAAGTGATTTTATTTAAAATAAAGAATTGAACATAATAGTCAATTAGAGAAAAGAACAAAATACAGATTATTATCTTAATAGCCATCCAGACTGTTAACTCAATTATAGTCTTTAACTGAGTTAATTTCATTTTATATAAGTTGTTGGAGAAAAGAAGCGATACAAGAAAAATTATTGAAAAGAATCCGACTAAAGTTGAAATTTTAAATAAATCTGGTAATATGTCAAGAGATACGAAAAGATTTGTTGAGATTATTAAAAAAGTAAAGATAGATGATAAAGAAGTAATTGCTCCATAAATAATAATATCCTGAAATTTGATTAGATTTGGGAGTTTAGTAAAAATTTGAGATGTTAAGTTCACAGTGTATAAATTTAAGATAAAGAAGACAAAAAAGCAACAACTTAGTATTAAAAATGTAAAAGCAGTCATCTCTATCCTGACTATAAAGATTGATGCAATATAATAAGACAAAAATAATGTAAATGAAAACCATACAATTACAATAGACGATTTGAAAATCTTGACGTAAATTTCTTTTAATTTAATTTTTATGCTAATTTTTTCAGAAATCTTTAGGAAACAGAATAATATGATCAATGTTGTAGTTATTATTAAGATTAAATTAGGTGTCCATCCAATTCTTACTAATTCTAAACCAACTACAGTGGGTATAGAGATAATTAAAGAAGATAACGCAATAAAGTTGTAAATTGTTAATTTTTTAAGCCATTCTATGTTGAAATACTCTTTTTTATAAGAATAATAAAATAGGAAAAACCATGAAAACAATAATGCGATTAAAGGTAAGATAATGCTATAAAATGTCCCCATTAGCAATAAATATGGATAAAAAAATACTGTCGATATAGAAATACAAAATATTGTAATAGTCTGAAGTTGTTTTAAAAATTTGATGAACCTTTCTTTTACTTTATAATTTTTCGATATTCTTATGAGAATTAAAAGAAAAATATAGAAAATATAAACCGATGAATTTAATATATTTAATATAAAAAGGTTGTTAACAGAGAAAATCCCCAAATTGAGTAACTCCAAACCAACCATTGTCGGAATTGAAGTAAATAAACCAGTGAGAATTACCATATTTGAAATTGTTAATTTTTTAAGCCATTCTATGTTGAAATACTCTTTTTTATAAGAATAATAAAATAGGAAAAACCATGAAAAGAGTAAAGCGATTAAAGGTAAGATAATGCTATAAAATGTCCCTATTAGTAACAAAAATGGATAAAAAAATACTGTCGATACAGAAATACAAAATATTGTAATAATTTGAAGTTGTTTAAAAAATTTGATGAACTTTTCTTTTAATTTATAATTTTTCGATATTCTTATGAGAATTGAAAGAAAAATGTAGAAAATATACACCGATGAATTTAATATATTTAATATAAAAAGGTTGTTAACAGAGATAATCCCCAAATTGAGTAACTCCAAACCAACCATTGTCGGAATTGAAGTAAATAAACCTGTAAGAACCACCATATTTGAAATTGTAACTTTTTTTGTAAATTCTGGATTAAAAATCTCTTTCTTATAACAATAATAGAAAGGAATAAAGAGAGATAGAGAAGTGAAAATTAGTGGTAAGACTATATAATAATTAGTACTTATCAATAAGAAAAAGGTATAATAGAACACTGTCGTGATACATATACTAAATCCTATTACTATTTGGGATTTCATAAAGAACTTCACTCTTTTTTCACTAATATTCAATTTATCGGATATGTAGCGATAAATACCGAAAATAATGAGCAGAATATATAAAGTAAAATTAACTATTGTCATTGATAAGAAAATTAAATCAAAATAAATGCCTAAATTGTATAATTCTAATCCTATAGTAGTTGGGATTAATGAAATTGTCGATGAAAATAACATAATGTTGAGTTTTATTGATTTAGATGTTAATTTAGGATACTCTCCTTTTTTTCTTAAATATAATAGTGGTAAGAATAGAATTATGCTAGAGCTCATAAGAGGAATTATAAATACATAATGTGTACCAAGAGTACGCATCAGAAAGAAGTAAAAAGCTATTATTACTCCATATAATAAAACAAAAACATTGATTTTGATGTACATGTCTTCAGAAAAGGGTCCCTTTTTCGAAAATATGTTAATTATTACACAAACTACCGTTAATGACAGAAATAGTGAATATAGTATGTTTTCGAACAGGGGAAGTATTTGAAAAACCGTATAAAATAATGTAAAAAACATATATACAAGCTCAACTGTTATCAGGTAAGAATTAATTTTAACATATGTTTTAAATTTAGATTCTTTCACGCGTTCTAATTTTAGTCCGAATTTTATGATAAAATAGTAAAAAACTGATGCAATAAGTAAATCAAAAGCTAAGATAAGCCAGAAACCGGTAAGTAAAGAGATAACCAGCAAAGATATAAATAAATCACTTAATAATATCCAAAGAGAAAAATAACTATGTTTCAATAAATATTCCCTCGGAAACACTTTCAGGCCATAATTTAAATAAAGGAAAGCTAGGAAGATAATGGGGAAGCAGATGGATGAAATGCATAATACTTGTAAAAATGGAATAAGTTCGAGTAAGTAATAGACTCGAAAATTAATGAATACAAAAATAAAAAATTCGATTAAAAAACTATTTGCTAATACAACTCTTCTATATAACTTGGGACTCTTAGTATGAAAATACCTAATACCTATTACATATTGAGAAATTAATAATATTACAAGAATAAAGACAGAGTGTAAGAGAATATTTGAAACTAAAATTACTAAAGGATCTGACGTGAATAAAGTATATTCAGTTGGAAAGAACGTATATAAAATTAAGGAAAAACTTGCCATAGCTAATAAATTTTGGTAAATGATGACATTTTCCTTTATAAAATATTTCAGTTTTACGAATATTTGTAATGCGAAGTATAAAGAAAGGCATAAATAAAAGAAGTTCAGTAAAATAGTATAAAATATCGGAATTAAACCGAAAGATATACAAATTAAAATTGCTGTAGAATTTAATAGAATTACAAATTTGTTATACTTCTTAAAAATTAGACCTGCTTTTTGCTCATAATGAAGAAGGATATAGATAAATGGAAGAATTATTAAAATTAATATGGGATTTCCAAGTAAAAAAGAGTATAATGTAATTAGTAAAATCAAAATGCAAGATAAAAGAGAATTATATTTTTGGTACTTTAAATTCTCTGAGGGACGATTTCCATAAGAATTTTCTATACTCTCAGACTCATCATATAATCTAAGTTTTGAAGTAAAATGATAGCTGACATAAAACCTAGATTTAAAATAGAATAAAACAAAGATAAGGACTAAGAAAAGATTGTTTATTATTTCTAAGCTGAAAAAAGATATACCTACAATAATCCGAGTAACAATTGTAATTGCAGGTAATTGCGCTAACAGAACAAAAATTAAACCTATTTGGGCTGCCACAAATCGCCGTTTAAATCTTGTTAAATCTTTTAGAACTGGTTTATTCTCATTAATAGAATCACGAATCGTTTTAACCTGATTTTTTGTGCTTATAAACGTGATAAGGTAAAAAACCAGGTTTGTTAAAAGAGCATAAAGCCAGGAGTAGTCTGTATGTGCTAAAACGGTTAAGAAAATAATATGTATTATATAATTCAAAAATATCAAGAAATTATTAGGTTGCTTAATCATCAATTCAACAGTTCTTGCACGCTTGAATTCTCTTACTTCTAAATCAAAGAAGTCAATAGGTTGGAAATGATAATAGTAATAAACAATATTATAGAGAATCGCATAACTAATCAGTGGAAGGTAAATAAACGAGTACCATGGGGGAATAAACATGAAAATAGGAGTCGTGATAAAAGATAAAATTGATATTAGAAAAAATACATGAATTCTTGCTGTAAGATTATTAGTTTTATTAAGAAAAAAGGGACTATTTCTATATTTATCAAAAGCTTTATAAAAGAAGAGTAAAGCAAACATAAAGCCTACAACAGAAATAGATAATGTAATTAATAATGGAACTCGAACAAAATTCAAAATTCCAAAAATAGTAATGGCTACAATTAAAGGAGCAATAATTAAAAAGAATGTAAACCACCATGATTTGTGAAGTAATTCTGTGGCTTTCCTAATTTTCTCTTGTGAATTATTACTATTTTTCGATTCCAACGCCCAACACGATTTTAATTATATCTTGAGATTAATGTAAATATTTCTTTATAAATATATCAGAATTATATTTACTAATGTGTTAAGTACATTTAAAAGGTTTTATCAAATACACAAGTAAATCTTATAAAATTAGTAGTAAGTCATTCATTTTAGTGGTAGAAATTATAGAATATTAATATGATTCTTTTTTTTATTAAACCTACCAGAAGTTATTCCGCATTATAGTAGGGTGATTATTACTTGAAAATAATTCCCTCAAGAGGAAATAATTTAATAATCCTTTTATATTCATTTGAGTTTATTGCCTTTCTACTTGATAAAGTTGAAAAAACTAATCTTGGATTTTGAATAGGCTTTTTTATTAATATTTCCTTATCTGAAAAATTTAGATAGATAAACATCTCCTGTTTCTCATGAATTCTTTTATATTGTATGCATTTCCTATGTTTTTCAGGTTTAATAAACTCAAATATGCCTTCTTGTAATGAAATATTTTCTTTTCTAATTTTTATTAATCTTTTATAACAATTTAAAAGAGAATCAATATCTTTTTCTTCTTTAGAGATATTAATCTTTTTATAATTATCATTAATTTTTAACCAGGTTTTAATTTCAGGATTAGAAGTAAATCCCGCTTTAGGGCTATCATTCCATTGCATAGGGGTTCTACATCTGTCCCTTGTTAAAGAAAATCCGATTAGTTTTGAAAGCATAGGAAAAGGGAATTTTGAGAATCTCCGACCTATAGGATCTTCACTTGATTTTAGGTTAAATTCAAGATTTGACATACCTATCTCTTCTCCATAGTATATGAATGGAACTCCCCTTAATGTTAATTGTAGAGTAGCAAGAATTTTCGCTTTTTTAAAGTTTTTATTCAACCTAGAGATATATCTATCTCTATCATGATTTCCATAAACATAAGTAGGAGTATAAGGTATTGGTAAAGTTTGTTCAATTTTAGAAATTGTTTTTACAATATTCTTAGTATTAAATGATAATGCTTTTGAGGTAAATTCAAATAAAAAATTCAAGTGTAAACCGTTATTATTCATTCCATAATAATTTTTTATCTCTTCTAAAGTGCCGAAAACTTCGCCTACTAAAAACCTGTCAGGTTTATACTCTTCCATTAAATTCCTTAGCTCTATTACAAAATCATATGTTTCAGGAAGATTGGAATCGTATTTATGCAGTTGAAATAATGAAGCTGATTTTTTATTAGATTCTGTTAGAGTCCAGGTAAATGGATTATCTCTCAATTCAATATCTTCAAATATTGTATGTAATATGTCTAAGCGAAATCCATCAACTCCCTTATCCAACCAAAAACGCATTATATCAAACATTTCTTTTTTAACTTCTGGATTTCGATAGTTTAAATCTGGTTGAAATGGTAAAAAATGATAGTAATACCATTGATCTGTATTCTGATAATATTTCCATGCAGGACCTCCTAAAATCGCTTTCCAGTTATTGGGGGATAATTTTCCACCTGGCTTTTTTCCATCTCGCCAAATATACCAATCTCGTTTTGGGTTATCTTTATTAGAAGCAGACTCTATAAACCAAGGATGTTCAATTGAAGTATGATTAAGGACAAGATCTAACACAATTTTCAAATCTCTATTATGCATTTCTTTTAATAATAAATCAAAATCTTCCATTGTTCCGTATTCTGGATCAATCGTACGGAAATTTGTAATATCATAACCATGATCTTGCTGTGGAGATTCAAAAAATGGGCTAAACCAAATTGTTTCCACTCCTAACTCCTGTAAATAATCTAGTTTTTCAATAATTCCTTGAAGATCTCCCACTCCATTTCCCGTGCTATCCTTAAAAGAACGAGGATAAATTTGATAAACTACTGTTTTTTGCCACCATTTGTACTCATTTTGAACCATATTTAGTTAAACCTTTATTTTAAGTGTTAAGAACATAGGTTGATAAATAAAACGTTTAATTAATTATTAAACACACGTTTGTACAAAATTAACAATTGATTTGAATAATTTACTTGAAGTTCGGTAAAAAGCCTTTTTGAAGATCAGTTATTTCATTAAATATTTTTTCTGCCATTTCGAAATTTCCTACATTAGGATCAATTGCTAAGCTTGCAATTGCTATTTCTTTTGATTCTTTTAGAAGAGCTTCCACGCACAAATCTTGAACTGAGGCTTCAATACGAAGTAATGTGGCAATAGCTTTAGGTAGTTTCCCTATTTTTATGCCATTAATCCCATTTTTATCAACTGTAGCGGAACATTCTAAAATTAAATCTTGAGGTAAATTATCAACTAAATTATTATTAGGAATATTCACGGCAATCTCATACGACTTTTCATCATTAATTATGGCTTCAATAATTGGAATAGCCCTTTCTCCCGACGAGATTATACTTAAAAAACCTTTTCTGGGAAATCTTCCTTTCTTAAGCCTCTTGTGATATCTCAGATACCTTTTATAATACATTTTACCATCATTTTCAACATGATCCAACCAATCTAACATATCTTGAGTTTCTGTGAATTCCTCTCCGAATTGGAGGTATTCTCCTAAGTGATTGTCTCCTACATATGGGAAATACCCAAATCTTTTATATACCTCAAAAGTTAGCTTAGAGAACTCGAATCTATTCTCCTCTTTTATGAAATATTTCATAGCTTCTTTATCAAATTCAGTCATCAAATCTTTGCCTGATTTTAAATGCTCAAGACCAATCAGGAAAGCGAAATGGTTAAGTCCTTGAACCTTAATTTTTAAATCACTAATAGGGATATTAAATATTTTAGGTAAGTGACTTATTAAGGAATCGATTTGATGACATAACCCAACAAACTTTAATTTATGTACACTTCTTTTAATTGCTAGGCATACCCTCGACATCGGATTTGAAAAATTAATGAAAAAAGCATTAGGACAGATCTTTTCTGCATCTTTTACAATCTCAACAATTGGAGGTATAATTCTCCAAGCATGAATCGTCCCTCCAGGTCCCCCACACTCACCTAAAATTTGAGTAGAGCCATACTTCCTTGGTATTTCATAATCTTGACGCCATAATTTCATTCGATCTCCCACTTCTATTGAGTTAATTATGAAATCTGCACCTTTTAGTGCTTTATTTCTATCAATTGTACGTTCCAAGGTAAATTTGTTATTGTGTATTTCATTTTCAGCCATTAGAAGTTCATATATCATCTCCAATTTATTTTTATCAATATCATGAAGAACTACTGTTGATCCTTTCAAAACATCGCTTAAATAAATATCATTAAACATGGATGGTCCAAATGATGTTGATCCAGCTCCAATCAACACTATCTTTTTATCCATATAACTCAAACCAAGTTATTCGAAAGTGCATTTATAACTAGGTAAAAGTGGAATCACCTTAATAAATTCTCATAGATTTAATTCATACTTCCATTATACTTACTTGTCAAATTACACGTCTAAATTTTCTGACAAATGGGAAGGAAATGGGAAAGTTTATAAGGTGTTTATATCTTATTTTATATAATGAGTTTTTCACAGTTTGATACTACAGGTTATATGTGTGGTTTACATGCTATAGTAAAGCCACTCTTTATCCGTAGTATTATTAAGAGAGAATAAATCAAACCTCTTAACCTTTTTCCTGTAATTTTTACTGATTTATTCTCTTTTAACACTATATACCAATAAAGATTATTTGAAATAGGTTAACATTAGATTTATTCCTCCAAATGAAGGACTCAATCAAAAATGGAGGTGAAAAAATCTGAAAGAAGAATCAGATAAAATGGATCTGATATTAGAATATTATCAAGATTGGGATTCTTATAAAAGTCCAGTTATGATGTCTTTGGATATCCCAGATGAGTTTTCTGAAAGCCTTGAAGCCGAAGATGAGAGAAGGCTGAAAACTCTAAGGCAAAAAATGAGGAAAAGATTGGGATGATAGTAACAGGATTTAAAAATAATGTTTAAATATTTTTTTTTTCACATTTTAGTTCAATATTGTTTTCATTCTATTAATTGCTTCAGTTAACCTGTTTTCTGGTTGTGTTAATGCAAACCTTACATAACCCTCTCCATATTGGCCAAACCCAATACCGGGGGTAATAACTACTCCTATATCAATTAACTTTTTTACAAAATCCATACAACCTATCTCTCTATATTGTTCAGGAATTTGAGTCCAAACATAAAAAGTTGCTTGAGGTAAATCCGTCGTCCAGCCAATACTATTTAATCCTTCAATAAGGACATCTCTCCGTTTCTGGTACTCTTTTACGATTTTACTTACTATTTCTGGTTTTTTTTCCGATTTATATTCATTTAAACCCTTTTCTACAGCTCTTTGTATAAACTTAGGACACCCAGAATCAATCTGAGATTTAATTTTCCTTAATCCTGTAATGATTTCCCTATTACCTGCAATCCATCCGCACCTGAAGCCAGTCATATTAAACATTTTAGATGCGCTATTAATCTCAACATGATTTTGATCTATTTGTAATATTGATGGAGCAATATAATCTTCAAACGTAAACTCAGAATATGGATTATCATGAACAACTATAAAATTATAATCTTCTGCATAATCTGCGATATCTTTAAGGAATTCTTCTGAAACTATTGCTCCTGTTGGATTATTCGGATAATTTAAATACATCAGTTTTGCTTTTTTAAGAGTTTTTTCTTCAATTGATTCTAAATCAGGCAAAAATTGGTTCTCTTTTAATAAAGGCATTAAATATGGTTCAGCATCACACAATTTCGTTGCCCCATTCTCATAAACAGGATATCCCGGGTTAGGACAAAGAACTATATCTCCTGGATTTATAAATGCTCTAGCAATATTGGCTACTCCTTCTTTACCTCCAATTACATTTGATACTTCTTTCTGTGGATCCATATCTACATTAAATCTCACTTTATACCATCTTGATACTGCTTCCCGAAAATCCTCTTCTCCTTGACTTGCAGGATAATTCTGATTCTCTGGTTTTTTTACTTGTTTTATTAATTCGTTAACAATAACTTCAGGAGTAGGTAAATCGGGGTCCCCTATCCCTAGAGGAATTAAATCAACCCCTTTTTTTCTTTTTTCTGATAATAATTGTTCTATCTCTACAAAAATATATGTAGGTAACCTTTTTACTCTCTCAGAATATTCTATCTTGATATTAAACACCCTTCTATTAAAATTTGCTATAGAAAATTGTAAAATTAATTAATACATAATGATAAAAATCTTTCGAAAAAATTTAATAATCCTAATAAAAAAATCTAAATTATAAAAAAAAAAAATTAGGAATATCTTATTTAACTCTTTCAATATTTACTTCATAATCCATTGGATCCAATGTAAAAAAGGGAATTAGACCGATATTCATAATTATAGCCATAGTTAAGAAGACTATAGCATAAATCAAAAATGCTTCTAGTCCCGCTAAAATTCCAATTAAGATACTGGTTATTTGTAATCCGATGGTTGATCCTAAATTTGAGAAAGAATTGCAAGTAGCATAATAAGTGCTATCCATTTCAGGATATTGTTGTGATTCTTGACCAATAACAGCAGAAAAAGCAGAATTTCTCCAGCCAGCAGAAGAACCTAGTATTAATGAAAATATTATTAATATATACCATGGAATTGGTATCATGAACAATAAGAAAGAGATTCCCGTGATAATGAATGATATATAAACACTTCGTTTTCTAGAATGTAAATCTGCGATTCTTCCTCCTATGATTGCACCAATAATTACTCCAAGGCCAATAATAAAAGCAATTAAAGCTTGTGGAACATATAAATCAGGTCGATTTGGATCACCAATGAGATCCAATGATGCTCCAGAAGCAGTCACCAAGCCCCATTGAATAAGTATAAAGAGAGGTACTATAACGAAAACAATCCCATCACAGAACGCATTAAATATTGAGAACGCATATACTTTCCAATTCTTTCTTTTTCCAAAAATTACCTTAAGATTCTCTACTGCATTTATTTCTATATCTTTTACAGTTTCTTTAACTAATAATGTAGTAAATGAAAAAAGCATCATCGCAATACCTAATCCAATAAAAACAGATTGGACAATTCCTGCTGATAATAAGATTATGATTACTAAGAATGGTCCACCCGCGATTATACCAACAGACCTGCATCCCCAACAAATTCCTTGTACTCTGCCAAGCCTTTCCTTTGGATATAAATCTAAAATTAGTCCATCAATAGCAGTATCACCCATAGCAACACCTATAACAATTAAAACTCCTAATAATGTAACTAAAGTCATTGCATTACTAGAAGTTAATATGAACGGAAACAGTATCCAAATTAATCCTGATGCAATTGAGGGACCAATTATCCATGGTTTTCTTCTACCTAACTTTTTAATACCAAATTTATCTGAAAGGATCCCATATATAAATTTTACTCCAAAAGGAAGTAGTACTATCGACATAAGTGAAGCTACTTCACCTGTATCTACACTTCCCAATATTTGCAATAAAAATATAGGGATAATGGTTGTAAACATCGATTGATTAATTCCTTGAACAAAATAATTAAGTGAAAAAATTCCAATATACGATCTCTTTAATTCAACAGCACTTTCTCCCATATTAACAACCCGTATTTTTCTAATATTTTTTTAAAATTATAATTTAAAAATTAATTTGTTTTTATTATTAATAATATTAATGTATTTTAATGGTGTAAAACTGAAATCTTTACCACCAAAAAAATTCCCTAATACTAATACAAAGAGTAGAAAAAACTAAAAGTATGTTTCATAATGGAAAATCTCTCCGTATTTGAAGCTCACGTTTATAGTAGCGAATCTGATTTTTTATAAACTTAAGCTGTTGTGGTGCTATAAGATTCTCATATTTTTCCAGATGATCTTCTAAAAGATTAATCGTAAGTTCTAATTTATTTATTCTCTCTTGAGTTGATTGCAACATAAATTTCTCTTACATCAAACTCTTAAATTAATATTAATTTGGATTTAAGAATCATCAATTAAAAAATAGTTAGAGTGCTTAGATTTTATGGATTTTATCCTATGATAAGTTCTTTCTAATAATACAATTTTCATATAAATTATTCTCATAATGTAAATAAACCAAGAATTATTTCTTAGGTTAAATAAAATATTAGAAAAATTGAAAGGGTTAAAAAGTTAAATGATTGATAAATTCTGGTATAAAGTAGGAAGAACTATTGTTAAAGCGGGAGCACTTCCATTCCCAATTACTGAAACTTTAATAAAATTTCTTCAAACAATAATTAATGAAGATCAAGCAAGATTTCTGTTAATTTTTAAAAAACCTTCTTTAACTTATGAGCAGATCAAGCAAGCATCTGACTTAAGTCATGATGAGATTAAAAAAATGCTTGAAGAATTGATGGATAATGGAGTAGTAGTAGGTTCAAAAAGTAGAAGTTCCAATATAATGGTTTATCGATTAATGGGGCCTTATCCAGGAATTCTAGAATATTCTCTAATGCGGGGTGAAAAAAGTGATAAGAATGTAAAAATAGCCAAATTGATAGAGAAAATTTTTCTTGAATTATCAGAAAAGTCTCAAAAAAATTTCGATTCAATCTCGAAATTATATAAACAAGTACCGGCAGTTGATAGGACCCTTCCTGTTGAAAAAGAAGTTGAGGTTGGAACTGAAACAGTTATACCTTATGAGGAATTGGAAAAATATTTCGAAAAATATGGAAGCGAAGAAAATAATATTGGCCTTGCAAATTGTTATTGTCGTCATGAACAAGAACTTCTTAATAATTCCTGCAAAATCAATGCTCCAAAGTTAAATTGTATAATTCTTGCTAAATCTGCACAATTTGCCATTAAACATGGTTTTGCCAAATCTATATCTAAAGAAAGGGCATTGGAAGTATGTAGAGAGGCGGAAAATCACGGACTTGTTCATAAAGCATTTCATGTACATTCTGATCCAAAAAGAGACTTGGAAGCAGTTTGTAATTGTTGTAAATGTTGCTGTGGTATATTTCAATTATATCATCGAGGGGTCACTCCTTATCATACAGTTAGTTCATACATTGCGGAGGTTTTTGAAGATTGTATTGGTTGCGGAACTTGTATTGAGAAATGTCCAATCGAAGCTCTTAATATAGTAGATGAACACGCTGTTGTGGACGAGGCTAAATGTATAGGTTGTGGAGTATGTACCCAACTTTGCCCAGAGAATGCAATCCATCTTAAAAGGACGGGATTAAGAGATGTTTTTCTTCCGTTAAAAAGAATTAAAGTAACTTGAACTATGATATCGTTAATTTACTCCAATGAATCGCATAAATTATTATTTTAATAATCAAATCCTAGAATGGGAGTGGGCTTCAGATAACCCTATAATGCCTTATCCTTACTTTACATCTTGCTATTTAGTAGATGGTTTATTAATTGATTCAGGAGCTCCTGGAGGAGAAAATGATCTTAAAGAATTTGTTAAAACCCTCCATTCTGATCAAATGATCGAGAAATGCTTTATTACTCATACACACGAAGATCATGCGGGTGGAGCACAAATGCTAAATAATGAATTCAAAATTCCAATTTATTCTAGTAAGAAAGCAATAGATCTCTTAAAAAAGGGTAATATTTATCCAGAATATCGTCAATTAGCATGGGGTCCAAAATTATTACCAGTTAATGCTCAAATCATTGATCAACCGATAATAACCAGATCAAAAAAATTCAAATTTGAATTATTTCCTATGGATGGACATGCCCCAGAATTAGTTAGTTTAATTGAAAAAGATCAACAATGGGCTTTTGTAGCAGATGCAGTACAGCCAAAATACAAAATGATTTTTGGGAAGAATAGTGATATCCAAGAGGATATATCAGTAATATATGAATCTTTATCCAAATTATATAATTTTACCAAAAGTATGGATAAATTAGTAATTTTTTCTGCTGGGAATGGAGTATTACAAGGAAGAGAATTTATAAAAGAAAAGATGGAAGAAATTGAAAATCTTAGAATAAAAGTTCATCAATATCATAGAGAGCTTCAGAAAGACGGTTATATTGGGAAAAAATTAATAAAAAAAATAGTAAAACAAATATTTAGAGGAGAAAGTATTATTGGTCAATTAACCCAAGGGGATCTCTCCCGAGAAAATCTTATCATTTCATTACTTGAATGGGAAAAAAATAAAGTATAATTTATTTTTTAATTTGCCGAGGTACTTTTACCTCAAGATCAGATATAGGAAAAGAGTAACATGGATGGAAGTAATTAAACTTTTTGTCTGCTGCTCTTCTCCAATCACTTATTGGACTTATATAAATATCACCTGAAATAAGAAGAGAACGACAAAAACCACATTCTCCAGATCGGCATTTTGACGGTGGAGAAAGATTTGCACGTTCCATCGCAACAAGAATAGACTCTGTAGCAATTGCAGGGATTTCTTTTGTTATTTCTCCAATATGCGTTTTAATTTTAAAAATCTTTTCAGCAACTTCTTTGGAGAATCCTGGATAATCTACAATATTTTTGATTTCACCAAATGCTTCCCTTCGAATTCTTTTATGAGGGATTTTAAATTTTTTTAATTCTTTTTCAACAAATTCGTATATTACCTGAGGTCCACAAATGAAAAATGTACAATTATTTACATCGCAATATTTTTCTATAATCTCCGCTGTTATGAAGCCAGTCTCACAGCCATTTAAAGAAACAACATCACAACTTAATACATTTACAACTTTTAGTTTATCTGGACATTGCTTTTCAAGTTCTTTGAATTCGTTATAATAAATAATATCATCTTCTTCACTGCTTCCATACAGAATAGTAAGCTTTGCATCAATTATTTCTTCTATTATTGCTTTAGCCATTGAACGAAACGGCGTTATTCCTGATCCCCCTGCAATCCCTACTATTTGTTTTAAATCACGTAGAGGTTCATAATAAAAGAAACCCTCAGGACCAGAACTTTCAACTATAGTATCAACTTTCCAATTATCCCATATATATTGGGTTAAGAAACCATGTTCCTCTTTACGAATTGTTATTTCATAGAAACCTTCTTGAGCTTCTTTAGGTGAAGAAGCGATGGAATAAGGTCTTGTGATTTCCACACCATTTACTTTTACTTTTAAACTTAAATATTGCCCCGGTCTAAAATATGCTAGTTCTTTTGTTCTTAATCCAACATGAGGTTCCAGTTTAAACGTTTTGGCAGATTTTGTTTCATCTTTAATGTAAGTAATAACTAAATATTGCCTTCTTGGATGAAGTCTGTTAGCTAGTTCATTCATTGGATCAGTTTTTATTGGTTCGCTAGAAGCTTTTTCGATCATCTTTTTTCTATTTGGAACTAATTTCATAAAAGCAAGTAAATCTCTTGAGTTGCTTTTAATAATGATATCAGATTTTTTACCTTCTTCCTTACTCATTTAATCACCCCTCTTTTTATTAAATCTTGTAAAGTGAGAAGTCCCGCTGTTTCTCCATCTTTTAAAGAACTACTGTACCCATGACATCTTTTTCCAAATCCACCACAGAATTCAAGTCCTTCAATATGCTTTTCATCTCCCATAGCCATTAATCGTGGTATAAAAGAATCCCATGGATCTGGCTCATATCCATATACAATTCCACTATAGGTTCCAGTAAATCGAGCAAAGGTTTGTGGTGTAGCAACCTCAATTTCTTCAATATGTTCCTTTATTGAGATACCAGTACCCTTTTCAAAATGATCAATTAGATCTTCTGCAATTTTATTTTTTAAATCTACATATTCCTCTGGTTTTACATTATCCCATACACCAGGACGGAATGCAGTAGTAATAGATAAAATGCACGTTCCTGGAGGGGAACAATCGGGAATAGCTGCATTCAAACAAATAGTGGCTTGTACTTTTGGGGCTTTGAGTTCACTTAAAGAATTATATAACTCATCTGTGTTCATATTATTGAAAACAAAATAGCTATAATCTTTGAGACCTAGTTCTTCTGCTGATTTATCTAATCCAAGATATACAACCACAGAAGTAACTGCATGAGTTCTTGCATTAACTTCTTTATACGCTATTTCAGGAACTTCTGATTTTGGACAAATGAGTTTATTATAAGCTAAAGTTGGGGAAGCATTACATACTACATTATTGGTTTTAATATTATCCCCATTAGATGTTTTTACCCCAACAACTTTACCATTTTCAACTAGTATTTTTGTAACTCTAGTATTGTATTCTATTTTCCCACCAAATTCTCTAATTTTTGCGTCTAGAGCAGACGTGTATTCATGGGAACGATATTTAGGAATATATGCTTTCCTTAATATGTATAAATAAACCATAACCGCATATATAGTGAAATTTAATCTATTAGTTGGAATTCCTAAATAGACCCAGTAAGCATTAAGTATTTTCCGAGCTTTTTCTGGAATATTAAGTACATCTTGAACCTCGTCTACTGTATATGCTGTGGTTCTAAGGAAATTTGCATGCTCTTTTAATAAGACATTTTGATCTGGATTTCCTCTAGAAGCACCAATATAACTTGTTGCATTAAGAATGTCTTCTCCTAAATCGAAAAATCTTTTAACTGAATCTCTACATCCTGGTACTGCTTTTTCAATAGCATTAAGAAACTTTTCGATACCAAAAGGCATTACTACGTCAATATCTTCACTCGGATCAGTCAAGATAAGTCTAAACGCCTCAGGAACTTCAATGAACTCAGTATCTAAATTAAGTTTATCCTCAAATAATATTCTTACGCCTCCTTTATTTGTAGAGGGCCCAAAATCGCAAAGTTCATGAAGTGAAGTTTCAAATTCAAATCTTCCTCTCACAAAACTGGAAGCAAATCCTCCAGGGAGATTATGCTGTTCTAAAAGAAGTACTTTTGCTCCCTTCATCGCTAGTCGCGCTGCGGCAGCTAATCCTCCATTTCCAGCTCCAATAATAACAACATCATACGATTCAGTTATGATTTGTTCTACTATTTGCTCATTCATATAACATATCTTCTCTTTATCTCAAATTATAAAATTTTAATTAATAAATTAAAAAATACTTTGATGAGATTATATTTTTAGTTTTCTTCTTTTTACTATAAATAATACTAAATATGATTTAGGAAAAGATGCTTCAAGTTTTTTAAAGGAATAGATTACAATACTTAATGGTTTAAACTAAATTATTTATTATAATCTCAGAAATATCTCCAGCATATTCTCCTGTTCTTCTAATACTTTCAATAATATAACCTACTGCTATTGATAATTCTGCGCTACTTGTTGTATCAAGTGAAATTTTTTCAGTAGTTAAAATTAACTCATTTATTCCTTCAATATTTTCATTCGCTAGCAAAATACTCTTTTGTAGCCATGCATCAAGGCTTTTATCTAATAAATCTAATGCTTTTTTGCTAGCAAATAGAATATTCTTAATTAAATCTTTTTCAATTTTATTGTAATCTATTAATAAAGTATTTTTAGCAATGCGAACTGCATGATCTCCAACTCTCTCAAGAAATCTCGAAATTTGTTGGAAATGGTTAGCTTGTTCTAAAGTTAAACCCATCTTTTGACAGATTATTAAATCTCTCAATGCTATATGAGACTGACGACCAATTAACCAGTGTAATCTATCAACATCATCGTCTCTCTTAATCACCTCTTTAGCTACTTTTTTATCACCTTTCTCAAAAGCTCTAATTGCATCCTCATGCATATCATGTACAAGAATATACATTCTTTTTATGGTCTTTTCAAATGGCATTTCTGTTGGATTAAGCAAATCTTTAATTACAATGTAATTATTGGATTCTTCAACAACTTCAGGCCCAATAGCAATTTGAGTAAAAGTAGTGATACAGTCTCTAATAAAAGGTTCAAATTTTTTACTGGATTTAATCTTAATTTTGGAAAAACCCATTATATATGCTCCAATTAAAATGCGAAACAGAAAATTTTCATCCTTATAGTCGTCAACAATTATCTCCTTCATTTTCACTGCTTTCTCATTATCAATTTGAGGAGTTATTAATAAATTACCATCAGGTTGGGAAAGTATTCCTAAAGTATCATTTTTTTTAATCCCATTTTTATCAATCCATACCTTTGGTAAGCTAATAATGTATGAACTGCCTCCAGTTTTCTGAACCTTACGTGTTTCCATACTAAATTCCATATTTAACTCTCTCAAGTTTTAGTTAAAAATAATCTTGATTTTTTGATCTATATAGAACTATAAATGTCATCAATGATGAATTTTAGTCATATAGAATATAATACTTGATTAATTAAATAATTTAACTATATACTATATATATTTTTATAATATAGACTATATTGAAAATTAAATAGATCAAATTAAAACAGAATCTATTAATTCTTTTGGTGAAATTAACCAAGAAATTCATTTGAATATTTAGTGAATTTAATCGTTCAATTCAAGAAGCTTCTGAACTTGTTAGCAACACCATAATATAATCTGCTACTGCTTCAATTGCATCTGAAATTGCTTCAATAATATTCATAGTCATCCCAACTGTAAAAATGGTAAAATAGTTAACTTTATAATCAGTTTGTTGCAAACTCTTTCTTAGTTTAATATTGAGTACATCAACTTGATGTTCAAGATCATTAATTTTAGCTGCTATTTCTTTAACTTCTGTTCTATTTCCAAGCAAATCGATTAAAATTTTATCCAAAAATTTGACACATTTTACAGATTTAGTCATCATTTCACTTATTAAATTGATAGTTTCTTGACTGCTTTGTTCCCAAAATTTGTTTGGAATCGTATCAATTCTGCGAGCTACTCCAGTTGCACAATTTGCAACATCATCCATTCTCTTTACTAAATGAGATAAATCAGTACGTACACTAGGATTTAATTCTCCTTTTGAAACATCTTTCATGATCTCTCTCCTCATAGTATCTGCGTCTCTTTCAAGAGCATCGACCATAAGAAAAATAGAGTGAGAATTTTCAACTTTCTTAGTTTCTAATAATAATTGTACTCCTTCATTTAGTTTCTCTACACATTTTTGAACTTGTTGAGCATGTTTTATAGATTTTTCTAATACATTTTCAGCAGTTCTTCGTTTTACAAATTCAATTAATGACCCCATAATCAACCTTTAAAATTCTTTTTTCCTAAGGATATACAATTTATTTATGATATGACTATATAAATGAATCTGGTATAAATATTTTAGGGTAATCCAAAAGAAATGAATCCATAATATATAAACCCTGCTAATAAAGCAGCAACAGGAAATGTTAGAATCCAAAATATTGCCATCTTTCCTAAAGCTTTTAAATCTACTTCTTTTTTTTGTGCTACACTTAAACCTATTATGCAAAATACAATTACATGACTATGAGATATAGGTAATCCAAATATTGTGGCAACCATTAAAATAATGGCAGAGCTAGTTTGGAGAATAATGCCTTCACTAGGGCGAGTATCAATCATTTGAGAAGCCAAATTTTTAATAACATAACGAGCAGCTATGTAAATTCCTAAACATGCAAAAACTCCACAAATTACAGCATAAAATAAATATTGTGCTAAATTTAAAGATCCACTATTAAATAACCCATAAAGGATCCCTAACGCTTCCCCAGAGTTAGCACCAACCCATATTTCTGCAAATATAACAGCTGCCAATAAGATCCATTTAAAAGATCTTTCAGATTTCTCTATTTGATTTAAACCTTTTAGACGAGACAAATATAATTTTGCAATTACCTTAAATAAAATAAATGTTACAATAAGCCCAAATAAAGGAGATAAAAACCAACTTAAAACAACATTTCCTAATTTTTCCCAATTTAAAGCAGTTTCAGGATTTACTGTACCTTGAAATAATGCATATGTTATTAATACACCAAATATACTTCCAATTAGAGAATGGGTACTACTTAAAGGAATTCCTGCGAAACTTCCAATCACTAACCAAATAATACTGCTTATTAAAACAGTTAATAACATAAAAGTGGTATATGTTATACCCTCCCCCAAGATGTCAGCTCCTACGGTTTTAGCTACAAATCCACTACTGAAAAAAATCATACCCGCACCAATTGCTATACCACCGATTATTAGGGCAATCCTAAATTTGACAACTCCCGCTCCTACTAATGCAGAGAGAGTTTCATCATTAGCTCCAATTGAAAAAGCAAGAGATACTGCCATTATTATTAAGACTATAACTAAAATTGAAGCTAAATCTACAGCCATAATACCACTTTATTTTAAATTCTTAATCAAAAATTAGATATTTTGTGGCAAGAAATTGTATATATTCAGAGAAATTTTTTATATGGTCTGCAAGCATCATTATAGTTTCAATTAATTCCTTAAGGTATAAGAAAGTTCTTGATAAGTAATCCATCTCATAATTATATAAACGATTGATTAATTTCCATTCTTTTTTCCTCATAGTTCTTCTTTCATCTTTGATATTTTCACAAATATTATGAGCTTTCTTAAGATCAGTACCAATTAATTTCACTGCCTCACATATTCCATTGGAAATTATTCTTAAAGAGGAAAGAATATCTAACATTTGAAGTTTAAATGTATCATCAGGAAATACGACTCTATAGAGGAGCATTTTGTTAGCTAAGAATTCCCCTATATTTTTTATATCATTAATTTTATTGAATAATTTTAATCTATCTGCTTTAGAAAACATCAATTTGGATTTAAAAATCTTTGATTCAAATGCTCTCTTTATGTTAACTTCTGTATTTGTTTTAATGACATATTTCATGTTTTCCATAAATTTATCGAAATTCTCCTCTACGAGAAGTTCAATTCCCTCAATTAATTTTAAAGTTTGCTCATTAATGTTTTCTGAAAATAAATGTGTTAATTCATCGATACTTAATTTCAAAAGCTTTTTTTCATCAATTCCATTAATATCGAGATCTTCCATTTTTAACCTAAATACTTATAATTGTTATTTAAACTGTTTTAATTCTCTTTAATTTGTTATATTTGATTTATTAAATTTATAGTTTCATTATTAGTCTCTGGATATCTATAAATAATTATCAGTATTTTAATCGTATTTAAACTCTGAAAATAAAAATCTACATCCAAATTTTTTATAGCATATAAATAATAATTGTATATCAATATTTTATTTAAGGTTGAAATCAATATTCCTTTTGAAATTAGATAATTCTAAGTTATTTGAATAGTTTTACTATATATTCTATATAGAGATATATAACCTCAAATTATTTATTAAATTAAACTTTCGCCAACTACACTCTCATGTGGTTTTTTTCCTAAAAGTTTAACTAGAGTTGGGACTACATCAGTTATTTTGCACACTCTTACTTTTTCTTGGGGAATTTCTAATGATCCACCTATAATTAAAGGAACTGCCATACATCTACGTAGACCTATATCATGATCATACAGATTTTTGCTTTTTTGCTTTCCATGATGAATCCCATATTTTACAGATTTATCATTACATAGGATTATATCAGCGCTTCTAGGGTTTTTAAAATGACGAGGTATTAAATCTGGATGCATTGAATAATCCAAATGGTATGTGTTTTCTAACCATTCATTAATTGAGTGGAACTTATTATCCATCAATTTATTTGCTATATTATCATTTCCATATCCAAAAATATCAGTATTACTGTCGTCCGATATGTATCGCGTTCTGTATTTTCTGCCAATGTCTTCATACTCGATCTTTCCTGTTATTACTTTACCTGTATCTTTAAGCTTTCTTTTAAGATGAATTATACCTTTCTTGTAGGTATTGTTGTCATCTCCATAAAACATCAGATGACTACCATAAATTTTAAATAATTCTTTAAGTAAATTTATTCTTTTTGGGCCATAATTCTCAAGTTCTTTAAGAGTAGGTCGAGTCCACCCATTTCTATTGTTTATATTATTAAAACCTCTGAAATAAAAAAACCCGACACCTGCATAATAAGCAAGATCCATATTTCCTTGTATATTTCTAACTGGATGATAATTAGTTAATTGGTTTTGTTTCAAAAAATTATGTAAACTTCCAAGCCTATCAGCTTTATAATTTCCATGATCTGAAGTAATTGCAATAGCTGTTTCATCTAAATAACCCAATCTTTCTAAATTCTCAACTAATATTCCTATAACTTTATCTATATGGAGTAAATTCAATTTATAAAGATAAGAATCAAAACCATACATATGCATTAATAAATCTGAGGACATAAACCAAATTGAAGAAGCTATTGGTGGTTCTGAATTGTCAAAAAATTTTCTCGGTTTTTCAAAAACTTTTATCAATTTCTGGGCAATAACAGAATTCGATCTACTCAATCTCTTTTTTACGCTAGGAAAATATTTTAAAATAAGATAAAACATCGCGAGTTTTGCTTTTCTCTCTGGAAAAACATAATTTGCGCCTCTATTAATAAATTGTGCTATACTTGCTTTATTTCCATCTCCCACCATTTCAAGAAGGGTTCTACAGTTATTTCCCATTTCTTCGTTTATTTTATAAATTTGTAGGTTTTTAGACGCATATTCTCTCAAAATAGGGGGGGCTACATCACGTATCATCCAATTTAAGAGGGGAATCCCATGAGATGGCTCTTTCCTGAAATCTCCTGTATAAGTTCCCGTGATTAAGGATACTTGGGTTGGATATGTGATAGGAGGAAAATCCGTTATACAATTTTCACTAGAAATTCCATTATCCATCAATTTTTTTAGATTGGGAAGGAATCCCTTCTTTATATAATCAAAGAAATGTTCTGATCTAACATCATCAATGATACACAGAATAACCCTGTTAATTTTGTTTATTAAACTTCACCATGTTATATTCGCTTATAAATATGCAAATTCTTCGAACCTAATAAATAATATTAAGAGTCATAACTAAAATGGTATATCAGATATTTAGAAAATTCGAGAATCTCAAAATTCAAAATTCGACAAGATTCAAATAATTAATGTAGTTAGAAATATTATTGGTATTATAAGGTATTCAAAGTGAAAAATATTGAATAGAAAGGAGATTTTTGAGATAATTAAGAGATTTTCCTTAGTAAGAGCTCCTTCTGGATTAGAAAAAGCTCGAGGAGAGGTTTTTAAAACACAATTAGAAGGAATTCTCGGGAATAAGGGCATTCAAGTTAACAATGATTTATTAAGCAACTACTTTGTTAAATTTGAAGGAAAAAATAGCAAAAAGACTATTGCAATTTTAGCTCATATGGATGAAATAGGAGGAACAATTAGAAAAATAAAAAAGAACGGCACTTTAGAGTTTTCGAAACGAGGTGGATATGAAGGTAGGTGGCTTATCTCTAGAAAGGTATCAATTCTAAATAAAGAAGGAAAATGGGTAAATGGTGTGATTGGGGGAAGAGCTCCTCATGCTACGCCACAGAAATTAAGAAACGAAGAAAGGGATGAACCTCTTGAAATGGAGATATTTATCGGAGCAAAAGATAAAGAAGAGGCAATTAATACATATATGATTCATATAGGTGCACCATTCGTTTTTTCAGGAGAATTCGAACTCTTAAATAAGGATATTAATGATAACATCATTTCTGGTTATTCTATGGATAATTTTGTAGGATTAACTGGATTAATTGTATTAACGAAAGAAATTGTGGATAATCTTTTAGATGAATCTGGAAATTTAAAAAGACCAATTGATTTATATATTGTTGCAACTACGAGAGAGGAAATTGGAACTGAAGGCTCATTATTTTTTGCTAGAAATAATCCTATCGATGAAATTATAGCATTAGATATAGGATTAGTCGAAAATTTTCCAGGGACCGTAAGTTCGGATATAAAATTGAACGATGGTCCCGTGATTGTATGGCAGGAAGCAACTGGTACAGGGGTTTTTGATTATGAATTATGCAAAAACTTAGTTGAACTAGCAGAAAAAAACAATATAAAATATCAAAATGGAGTGCTAGAATTTTATGGTTCGGATGCTGGTAAAGCCCAAAAATGGCTTGGTATCCCTTCAGCTTTAGTTGGAATTCCTTCTATGTTCGCTCATAATGTTCCTGAAATAAGTACTCTGGATGGAATAGCACAAGCATCAAAATTAATTTTTCAATATTTAATGAGTCAAAAGTAACAAAAATACATTATTATTAATAATAATGAAGCCCCCGGGGGGATTTGAACCCCCGACCTTCCGATTACAAGTCGAATGCTATACCGCTAAGCTACGGAGGCAATAAGGTATAGAAAGATAATTATATTATAATAGAAATTATTCTAAATTTTTAATTTTGTGGATTTAAAAAGCTTTAAAAAGTCAACACAAATAGTTAAAAGTTTATCTATCTTTTTGTTAATCAACATAATTAAAAGTTCACTTAGCTTATTAGGAATTACTTATAACGAGAAGGGTAAGAAAAAGTGTCTCCATTTACGAAAGAAGATGTAACTTCTCTAGCATTTAAAATTTATAAGCAAAATAAAAATCTAGAAAAGTCTATTTGGGAATTGGCAGAATTGTGTGTAATCATAAATAAGAACATAAAAAATGGTTATGATATTAAGCCGTTAGAAACTGATAATCTAGTGTTACTAATCAGAGAAAATGTAGATGGACAATTAATTAAACCAACTGAAGATGAAATTAGAGAGGTTGCGGAAATCATTTTTCATGAAAATCCAAGTCGCAGTCAGTTAGATTGGTATATCGCTGAAAAACAGCTTCTTTTAGAAGAATTGAAGAAATTAATCAATAATGATAGTTAAACTTATTTTTTAAGGAATTTAAGTAGTTTCGAAAGTTAATCGTTACATTAATAAAAAAACTCATTTTTGAACATACTTTTTAGCAAATTTATATAGCTTTTCTTTAATAAGATCTAAATTATAACATAAGCGAAATATTGTTGATATACTGTTAGTCATGTCAGAAAAAACAATCTATGATGTATGTATCGTTGGTGCTGGACCAGCAGGATCTACCTGTGCTTATTATTTATCAAAAAAGGGGATAAACCCCTTGATACTTGAAAAGAAGAAATTTCCTAGAGATAAAATTTGTGGTGATGCTTTTCCCCAAAGAGCTCAAATTCATCTTGAGAAAATGGGAATTTTACAAAAATTAATTGAAGAGAAGAAAGGGCGATGGACAGCTCAAGGAGGAATAGTTAGTCCTAGAGGAATAGTGTATACAGGAGATTCATATGCTCAAACGAAATCGCATTTAGTAATATCAGTCAAAAGAAAAATTATTGATGATATGTTAATTAAAACAGCTGTTGCAGCAGGAGCAATTTTGGTAGAGAATTATTCGGTAAAGGAGGTAGTTTTTGATGAAAAGAAGGAATATTGGATTATTCATCCCAAAAAAGGAGAAGAAGAACTTTACTATGCTAAAATCCTAATTCTAGCTGATGGTGCTACTTCTCATATTGCTCAATCATTAGGAATTGTAAAAGGACCCCCAGAAACTGTATGCAGTCGTTCTTATGTGAAAGCAGGAACATACAAGTTTAATCAAGATGGAATAATTGTTATGCCAATGAATCTAATTCCCGGTTATTGTGCACTTATGAGAGAAGCAGATGATGATCTTGTACTTTGTTGCTATATCATTCCTTTTGGGGATACTCGTACTGAAAATTTGTATAATATTCATCATGATTTAATTTCAAATAACCCATTTATAAGTGATGCTTTAGGACCTAATGCGGAGCTTGAAGAGATGAAAGCAGCACCTATTCGTTTTGGAGGAATTTCACAAAGTTATGATCAACATTTACTTATTGTTGGGGATGCAGCAGGGATGATAGATCCTCTAACTGGAGAGGGATTACAATATGCAATGGATGCTGCTGAAATAGCAGCTGATATTATTATTGAGGCATTTAAACAGAATGACTTTACAAAACAATTTTTTAAACGATATCAAACAAAATGGATGAAAAGTTTTGGGAAAGATTTTAAATGGTCTATTCGCATGGCTCATTTTTGTGCAAAACATCCCATATTTTTTGATGCGTTTGCTTCACTGAGTCAAAAAAAAGGAGATAAATTCATGGTTGAATGGGGAAAAATTATGACGGGTTCGAAGAAAAAAATAAATTTTTTCCTTCCAAAACTCGCTTTTCCATTACTTATAGAGACTTTAAGATTAAAGCGCAAGTTCAAAAAACAGAAGATGAATTAATTGAAATTAACAATTCCTAATCTACTAATTTTTCTTTAATCTGCTCCACAAGTTTTTCAGCATCTTTCGAGTCATAGACAAATTCAATTTCTTGGGGTGATCTTATTCCAATTCCCAGTTCAACTGCTCTTTTAATTTGGTCTTGATCGAAAATAGAGCCTTTAGAAACCTCAGAAGTGGTTCCTAAAATTCTCAAAATTGCAACACCAATAGCATCAACAGCGATTTTGTCCGTACCTGCTATAAAAACATTTGCTTCTTTTCGAGTACCTTCCATAGGCCCGCCATCAACAAAAGCTACAAGGCCATCCATGATAATTAAATCAGGTTTATATACGGCATTAATTTCTGCAATCATTTTTCTTTGATGCTTTGAAGAATGCAACTCACCCATATTTTTCTTATTTACTAGTCCTACAGCATTCTTTAGTGATAAAGTAAAATGTCCACCATACATATGAGTTTTTAAACAACACGTCTCAATAATACATTCTGCATCATCATATATTTTAGCAAATAAAAATCCATCTCTCCAATGACATCCTTCAGGATTTTTAAGGACATACTCTTCTTTTGGTATGTCAGTCAAATCAATAATTTTAAAGTCTAATTCTTTTGCTAATTCATATAATCCTTTTTCTCTAAAGGTTTCAGCGGTTTTAGCTGGTCCACTTCGTTCAGCTACCGTAATAGATTTTGCTCCCATTTCTTTTAACTTTGTAATAAATTGTTTTACCGTTTCCATTGAGCTTGAAGCAGGAAATGGATCTGCAGTATTGAAATTTGGTTTGAAAACTACATTTTTATTTCTTACAGGATTAACACCCAATAACTCTAAAGACTTGTTTACACCATAAACATGATCCTTTGTCGAGATAACTGCTACTTTAGTCATATTATACACCTTTAATTAGTTAATAAGTTGTATTGATAAGATTAAAATTTGCTTCTTTAGAATTATAACATTGCTAAGACTTTTTTATCATTTGGATAAAATTTTTTACCTTACGTATAGTCAAAAATTATTAAAAAAGGACTAGTCGGTATTAAAATAAATATTATACTAGTTATTCATATTAGAAATTAAAATTTTTTTTATTGATTTTTATGCCACCTCCAAAAAAGAAAAAACTCGATGATAAAGAACAAAAATCACTTTTTTCCTTTGTTGATAAAAAAGAAAAGAAAAAAGAAGAAACCCCTCAAATTGCTAAAAAGCCAAAAAAAGAAAAACCTAAAGAAGAAAAAGTAATAAAAAAGGTTCAAAAAAAAGTAGAGGAAATTAAAAAAGAAATACCCTCAAAATTATATTTTAAAGGAAATGATGAACCATTTGGGTTAAAAGCGGGAAATATAAAATTATACAAGGTTTTACGGGAAAGTGTATCTTCAAAATATATTCGCTATCTTATTGAGAAAGGTGAAGTCAATGAGGATATAGAAAGAGGGCTATTACTTGACGTAGATTACGATGGTGGGCAAAACAAAGCATATTGTAAGTTTTATGATTTAGATTCTGATGATATTAAGATTTGGATAGATACAACTGATCATGAACCATATTGTCTAAGTAAAGAACCCATTTCAGAGTTAGAAAAACTAAATTACACTGAAAGCACTGGAACAAAGAAAAAACTGAGTGATTATGAAGGATTTAAACGCTTTGAAGAAATAAAACGTTTTGATTTATTAAGTGATAAAGAAATTGACATGATTAAGATTTATGGAAAAACTCCAACTAATATTGGAGGTTCTGGAATAAATATACGTAATATTTTAGGCAATAATGAAAAAAAAGCTTGGGAAGCAGATATTCGATATCATCTAAATTATATTTTTGATAGACAATTAATCCCTGGACTTATGTACAAAGTTAAAAATGGAAAGCTTACAAAACTGAATTTCGAGAAAATTGATGAGAATTCGAAAAAAATGGCTAATGAACTTCGAATAATATTTAAGGATGAATCTCCAGAGATTCAAGAATTTACTGAGGCATTTTTAGATATTTTCATAACCCCAATTCCAGAAGTTAAACGGTTAGCTATGGATATTGAAGTTATGGTTGGAGAACGAGATTATAAAATCCCAGATCCACGTTTAGCAAAGCAAGAAGTTATTAGTATATCATTTGTAGCTACAGATGGATTAAAGTTAGTTTATATGCTTGAACGAGAAGGCTATTCATTTGATAAATTACATGAGGAATTCCCTTCTGATGCTAAAATAATTTTCTTCAAATCAGAAAAAGAATTATTAACTGAAACTTTTCGCCTTATATGGCAATATCCTGTCCTTATTACATTTAATGGTGATAATTTTGATTTAAATTATTTATTTCATAGAGCAGAACTATTAAAAATTGAGAAAGATTTAAATCCTATTCATGTAAAACGAGGTTTTGGAATCCTCTCTCAAGCTGAAAGTGATTTGCGTAAAGGCATACATATTGATTTATTTAATTTATTTTTCAACAGGAGTATTTCTGGTTATGCATTCGGGGGTGTTTATGAGAGTGCATCCCTTAATGCTATTAGTGCTGCTTTATTAGGAGAAGAAAAATATCAGCATGATGAGATAATTCATGAGATGGAATATGATATTCTTTCATGGTACAATCTAAAAGATTCAATCCTCACGTTAGATTTAACGAAATTTAATAATTCTTTAGTTTGGAATTTAATAATCCTTTTATGCAGAATAACAAAAATGCCAATTCATGATATGATTCGAAGACAAATATCAACGTGGATTCAAAATATTTTTTATTTTGAACATAGAAGAAAGGAAGCACTCATTCCTCGCCGGTCAGAAATAAAGGAAAGAAAACCAGGAGGGATACTTTCATCCAAATTTGATGATGATAAATTTTTAGGAGCTTATGTAGTAGATCCTGTTCCAGGAATTCACTACGATGTAGTGGTCATGGATTTCGCAAGCCTATATCCTTCTATCATAAAGGAGTATAATCTATCATATGAGACAGTTCTATGTCCTCATAAAGATGATAAAGATAATCTAGTTAAAGGAACACCATATCATATATGTACTCATAAAATGGGAATTTTTGCATATGTTGTAGGGTTCTTTAGAGATATAAGAGTAAAATACTTTAAACCAAAATCAAGTGATAAAGCTTTAACCGAAAAACAGCGTAATTATTATTTAACGATACAACAAGCCCTTAAAGTATTTATAAATGGATCCTATGGAGTTTTTGGGTCTCAAAATTTTCCTTTATTTTGTTTACCTGTAGCAGAAAGCACAACAGGAATTGGACAATACTCGATTAAACAAACAATAAACAAAGCTGAGCAATTAGGTGTTGAAGTATTATATGGAGATACAGATTCGGTGTTTCTTAAAAACCCCACAAAAGAAAAAATGAAAGAAATATCTGAGTGGACTAAGAGAGAACTGGATCTTGATTTAGAAGAAGAAAAAACTTATCAATTCTTAGCATTATCTGAAAGAAAAAAGAACTATGTTGGTATTTATAAATATACAAAATATGTTGATATAAAAGGCTTAGTAGCTAAAAAGAAAAATACTCCAGAGTTTATTAAGTCAGTATTCAGTGAATTACTAGAAATTCTAAAACATATTAGAAATAACAATGAATTTTTGAAAGCAAAGGATAAAATTATAGAAATTGTGCGAAATAACCTAAGAAAAATAGGAAAGCCAGACGCTTTCACATTAGAAGACTACGCAATTAATATAGGATTACAAAAAGATCTAAAAAGTTATACAAAAGTCGTCCCCCAACATGTAAGAGCTGCTTTAGAATTAAGAGATGTTACAGGAAAAGAATATCAGAAAGGTGAAACAATTAGTTTCATCAAAAGTAAGGGAAATATTGGAGCGAAAGCACTTGAATTAGCTAAACTTCAAGATATAGATACAGCAAAATATAAGGAACTATTAATATCTGCATTAGAACAGGTTTTAGATGCACTCGGTATCACATATGAAGAAATTAAAGGAATAAAAAAGATGGATGCATTCTTTTAAAATTTTAAAAAACTTTTTTTAAAATGTGAAAAATAAAAGAACATGGAAAAATCGATAAAAAAGATTAATAAACTTCCTTTTTTTATCGTTTTAGAAGCTATACTATTAGTTATTTCTATTATAATCCCATTTATTTTAGTCAATGCAAATCAGACTGCAAGCTGTTTACATCATTTAGAAGAAGATAATGGAGTGCTTTGGATTGTGGGGAGAACATTCGGCTTCACTACTTTTATTTGGTTCCTTATAAGCAATTTATTCGGTATTAATACAAAAAAGCTTGCTAGAGTTTTTAAATCATACAAAATTGCCAGAGATTTACATTGTATGAATGCTACTATAACTATTACAACATTTCTAATCCATATTGGTACTCTTCTTGGTTCAGAACCTTGGGGAGATTTAATTTTTTCAGGAGAATATAACCATATTCCATACCCATTGTTTTTGACAAAACTTTTAACAGGAGTCCTATTTGGTGTTATTATGGTTTTAGTGTCGGGGACTGCTTTTTATTTTAGAGATATTAAAAAAATGAAAAAATTTGGGTATAAGAACTTTATAAAAATACATTATATTATGCTCTCTTTATCCGTAATTTTGGGTGTGCATATTTTTCTGATAAATACTGAATTATTAATAATATTCTGGGGTTGATATCATGA
>JBHLLJ010000018.1:0-32762 GCA_048885705.1 Candidatus Hermodarchaeota archaeon
TTCATTTCTTCATTTTTATTTTCTATTTGTTTAATTATTTCAAGTATTTTTTCTTTATTTCCACTTCCCATATAATATTAAAGACATATTTAAATTATAAAATTTTATTTGTATCATTATAGTTTAAATAATGCTTAAAGGATTCTCTAAATTTTTAAATTTAGCTACAAGTATTAGTGAAATAATAAATGAATGTAATAGATAACAATAAACTAAAAAAATTCCAAGAATTTATTAAATACAAATTTAGAGAAGAGGATCTTTTAACTCAAGCCTTAACCACGCCACAACTAGCAAATCTAACTGGACAGCCTAGTTATGAATTTTTAGAAACACTTGGAGATGCTGTAATTAAAGTCATATTTATACTAAAACTATATTTTATGAATATAAAAGATTCTGGTGAAATAACAAAAATAAAAGCAGATTTGGAAAGTGATAAAACACTCAAAAAGGTAGCCAAAAAAATTAGATTAGATGAATTTATTTTCAAAACAGAAAATCAAAGAATAAAAGGTACTCGAATTCTTGCGGATGTTTTTGAAGCATTATGTGGTGCGTTATTTCTTGATTCACATTATAACTTAGAATTAGTTGAAGAAAAATTATTTGAACCTTTTTATGAAGATTTAGATCTTATTATTCAAAATTCTATTATTTCAAGTAAAAATGAATTATTAGAATTTTTACAATTTAAATTTAAAACCTCTATTAATGTTCAGGTTGAATGGGAAAGGAAAGGAGAAGATCACGATCCAATCTGGATAGCTAAGAATCCGAAAATATTAGATAAGGAACAACGAGAATTATTAAAAATTCCACAAAAGTTAAAATCAGGTAAATTTAAAACAAAGAAAGATGCTGAAAAGAGTTTATTTAATATTATTTTAAATTATTTGAAAGGTAAAGAATTATAAATTATATTTCTCATATCCGAGGCTATATAAAAAAGCCTTGATTTAATATATAATTATTTCTTACTTATTAATAAAGAAATCCTAGAATAAAGGATAGTCTGAGTGGAGAAAAAAAAAATTGGTTATATTTTATTTGCAGTTGCAGCTGGAGATTTAATAATTACTCTTATAGCATTCTTTATATTCCGTCCAATAGCTTTACGAATGGGTATTCCCTCTGATTGGGTAATGACCCCCTCGGAAATTATATCGACTGGGTTGATAACAGTTGTTATTCTTGTAGTTGTAGGGCTTTATCTCTGTTTAAAATATCGTGATGAATAAAATTAATTATAGATTCTAATTTTTTTATAATTCAATAAAATTTTTTTAATATTCGATTAAATTAGAACCTCAATTTTTAAAAGATTTTTAAAATTTTCATAATTGTACCAGATTAGTAATCTGAAAAAGTTTATTTTCGCATTATTATATTATAAAATAAAAAATTGAATTAGTAAGAAATAGAAGTTTTTAGATCAAATTGAAAAAAAGATTAGAGAGAGTCTAAAATGCCTGAATCGCCTGTAATTAAGAAGACGCCTTTAATGGAACAGTTTGAAGAAGAGACTGGAAAATTAGCAGTATGGAAGGGCAATATTTCAAAGGATTTTGAAAAATGGAAAAAGAAGAAAAAACAAGAAGAAGTTAAACAACAGAAAGAAGAAATACTTTCTCAATCCCGTATTGAGAAAAAGAAAATAAAAAAGGATGTAAAGGACGAGAAAGTAGCTGGAAAAGATTACGATCATTTAATTGTAGTAGAGAATTTGCACAAAACATATCTCTTAGGAACGACAGCAGTCGCTGCATTACGGGGTGTGGATTTAACGATAGATAACGGAGACTTTGTTGACATCATGGGTCCCTCTGGTTCCGGAAAAACTACATTGCTCAATTTAATTGGAGGTCTTGATACACCTACACGTGGAAAAATCTTTTTAGAAGGCACCAACATTTCTATGCTAAATGATAACGCCTTAGCTGAGATTAGAAGAGAAAGAATTGGTTTTGTGTTTCAATTCTATAATTTGCTCCCCCAAATGACTGCATTAGAAAACGTTATGGTTCCGTTACATTTTTCAGGAACATTAAGTCGTCGAGGTAAAACAAAAAAGGCGATGGATCTATTGAGATTAGTGGGATTAGATGAAAGGGCGCATCATACACCTTCTGAATTGAGTGGTGGTGAGCAACAAAGAGTTGCTATAGCAAGAGCTTTTGCGAATGATCCAGCTATTTGTGTTCTTGATGAGCCAACAGGTGATTTAGATTCTAAGACAGGTGTGATGGTTTTAAATCTTCTTAGAGATTTAAATAAACGCGGTGCAACATTTGTTGCTGTGAGTCATGATGCAGCTGTATCAGAATTCGCAACAAGAGTTTTTCACATGAGAGATGGAAAACTTACTCATGAAGGAAAAATTGGGGGATTAAAAGAAACTGAAATTATGCAGCTTAAAAGAAGACAAGAAACAGAAATTAATAAGGAAAAATGTAAGAGTAAAATTTTTCAATATCTTTATTCAAATCAAGGTAAATTAACAATTCCTATAATTGATATTAAAAATAGTATACCAAATTCTATAGTAATGAATTTACCGGAACACTTTAATGATATACTCCAGGAGTTAATTGAAGAAAACAATTTTTTCGGACGAATTGAAGGAGAGGTCTTAGTTTTAAATTAAAATTTCTTTGTTAGATTAAATCAAATTTAAAATTATTCATAGTCAAATGACACACATAAAGCTAGTTTTTAAATACGCGTTCCAAGATTTAAAAAAACAAAAAATCAGGACATTATTAGCTATAATTGGAATGCTTATTTCTATAGGGCTTCTTACTGTGGTTTTATTTTTATCAGACTCTATTGCTGTAGGATATGTAGACTATTTATCTATAGATTCAGGGAATCAGGATGCTGTTATTTCTGTAAGACATTATAATGGAGAACCTAGCAACCGATCTTCTTACTTTGATTATAATCCAATTATTAATATAATACAAAACACTTCTGGTGTTGTCAACAATTTTATTCCAAGAATGGAAATAAATGGATATGTCAAGAATCTTCTGACAGATGAGCTGGAATGGGTTACTATCTCGGGAATTAATTTTACATTAGAGAATAATATTCATTTTGGAACATTTATAGATCCAAATAATAACCAATTATTAGATTTAAATGAATTACCGTTAAATCATTGTGCTATTTATTATGGTTTTAATGATAATATCAAATATTCTGAAAATAATACTATTGAAATTAGAATGCGATTAACTCATGGGAATATTACATTATATCGTACAGAAAATCTTACAATATCGAGAATTTTTGATTTTAATTTAAAGTGGCCTGCAAACTATCGTAACAGAAATTTAATAGTCGTTGATATAGAGACTCTCTATCAATATTTTGGACTTGAGGAATTTCAAGGAAAATGTGATGATTTAATCTTAACGCTCAAGGATAGCAGTAACCTTTATGATATTAGGAATTTTGAAAGTTCTAAAATTTATGTGAAGAATCTAGTAACAGATATCCAAATCGCGATAGGTATCAATGAATACAATATAGATTTACCTAAATTACGTATCTTAGGATGGGCCGAAATGTTAAGCGTATTTATAGTAATCGTTTTTGTTTTTGTTTCGATTGTAGCTATGATGATTTCTGGGGTTCTGATTAATGGAATCTTAAAAACTTCCGTTGAAGAGAGAATTCGAGAATTTGGAATATTCAGAACCCTAGGTGCGAATAAACGATATAGCTTAGCTATAGTTCTAATGCAGGGTTTCTTATTATGTAATTTTGGGGCTATTTCAGGTATAATAACAGCGTTTTTAGTTTCTTATTACGTAATAATTCCTTTTGCAAACACTGTAGTTTCTGGTAGTACATTGGGATTTAGTAATATTCCTTTTGCTTTTTCCTGGTGGTCCATTATTATATCTTATATCATGGGTATTAGTGTAGGAATGATCGTAAGTATTGCTCCAGCTTATAAAGTAATGCGACTTCAATTAATTGAATCAATTCACCCCTATCGCCATGAAGATACATTATATCATTTACAAAAAAAAGCTTCGATTAATTATAAATTAATTTTAATAGGATTAATATTAGCTTTTAATGGAGGTTTTGTGTTTACAGTTATTCCGAGAATTATGGTTTCAAGCGATTTAGCTTTATTTGCTGGTACATTGATAGCTATTTTATTAATATTTAATATTGGCTTAACTCTTGCAGGATTAGGGTTGATCCCTGCTATAATAAGACTGGTAATAGAAATATTTAGGCCAATTGCACGAAAATTGCATAATGTGATAAAAATTTTTGTGTTCCGGTATCAACGAAGAAATTCAAGTACTATTATAATATTTGCATTATCTTTCTCTTTTGTAATTTTCACTTCTTCACTTATTAATACATTATCTGCACAATCAACAGCAATGACAAAAATAGCCTATGGATCAGATCTTCTTATTGAAACAACAGGATGGGAAGAACCTGAAGACTCAGATGGGGGCTGGTTTTTTGGTGGAGGATTTGCTAATGAAATTTCATTTAATAAACTTGTAAATTATGAAAGATTACAAACAGCTGATCCTTCCATAAACCCTAATAGAATTTTCACCATTGAATTTGAGGAGGAACTGATGGCAATAGATGGCATTGAGAAAGTTAGCTCTGTTTTGGCAAAACCATATCAACTAACACAAATTTATGGTGAAGAGGATAAAGAATTTAATGCTGAAATTGGTGACTATGCGGGTTTATCTACGCAAGATATAACGTTAATTGGAATTGATGAAGAGTATCCCTTCACAGTAAGAAGTGAATTTATAGAAATGACTTCAGGAAGCATAGAGAATTCCTTTTATGAGTTATTTTATAATGACCAGATCCGCACTTGTATAATTTCTGAATCAATTGCATTAGAGATGAATTTAATAATAGGAGATAATGTGCGTATTGTTATATACAGAGGAGACGAAAGGGAAGTTTATCCGTTTCTAATTGTTGGAACTGCTAAAAGTATGCCGGGTTTTTCCCGAGAGTTTTCCGGCTCTAGTATGATGAGTCAAAGAGGAGGAGTGTTAATCTCTCAAGAATCCTATATCGAAATTATGGATATCCCTCCACTTCCTTATTTAGACAGAATATTCATTAAACTTCGAGGAGATAAAGTTCCACATTCTCTCCTTATCGAAGGGATTATAAACGAAAATTTTCAAACTGAATATAATTATGCTATTACTAATCTCGCTAGAAGCGTAGCACAACAAGAGTCCGCCTTTTTTGTATTAGATACACTATTTACTCTTATTGCTCTTACTACTGTGTTTATTTGTGTTTTTGGTCTTTTATCTTCATCATATTCAACAATAATTGAAAGAAAAAAGGAAATTGGCATTATAAGGACATTAGGTCTTAGAGGAAGGGAAATTAATAAATTATTTATATTAGAATCCTTAATAATTATGATAAGCAGTGGAACAATCGGTATAGTAGTAGGTTGGCTTACAAGTTGGTTAGTTACAAGCCAAATGATGGGTACTTTAATGGGTATGCCAAATGTACTCTATGTACCATGGTCTAACATCATTTTAATTTATACATTATCTTTTGTGATGATTTTCTTGGGAATGAAAATATTGTTAAGAAAAGCTAGAAAACAAAAAATAGTCGAAATTTATAGAGAAACAGTTTAAGAGAGGAAATTATTATTGAGAAAAAATAAGTTGATAATATTTTGGATTATGCTTTCCATGATTGTTATCCCATCCTTAAATTTAGTCTTTACAAACAATATTACAAATGTGGATGAAAAAGAAGAAAAAGTAATTGAATCGAGAGTTAACAATTTGCACACATCTGATGTAGCGGGGTCGGATCTTTACGCTGAAAAGATTAATGCATTTGTTGCAGGAAATAAATCAATAATAAAGCAGTCACTTTTTACCAACGATACAAATATTCTTTCTCAATTCGATTCAAATGACCCAGCTTTCTATAAAAGTAATTTAATAATAAGTGCTTCAAATGGAATGAATCCGCAGGTTTTCCCCAGGATTTTAACAGAGAGTGATTTAATTTCTCAGTATCACGTGGGATTTAACAATTTTGTTGGATTTCTTTTTTATGATGAAGATTTAAATAATGAAGATGCTCAAATGAGAGCAGAGAGAGCTTTAGAGATAATTAAAAGAAAATTCAAGATAGATCTAATAATGATTAATGTATCAGAATCAAATTTTTTTCCATTTATTGGAACTTGCCCAAATTGGGAATGTTATTTTGATGAACTTATGATTAATTTTCCAATGGATGGATACTGGAAAGCTTTAGATAGAGATCGACTAAGTAGTCAAGAATATACTCAAAATTACCATATCTCCTCATCTATTATGCTACTAAATTCATTGGACTTTTTTGAAGGAACATATAATATCTCAACAGATCAAGTAAATTTCAATTTAGAATCTCTAGATTTATCTTTCTTAGGAGTTTTAGAATTACAAACTCTTGTTGCTCAATTTGATACTATAATAGAAAATTATGGTGATTTATTTAATGCTACAATTTCTGAAGATGAATTAGAACAGTTTGTTGAAATCTTTAGTTCATTTACACTTTCAAATAATTCACATTATACTAGTATTTCAATTCAATATGAAGGGTTGGATGATGGGATACAAAAAGTAGGGAGCAACCAGTATGAATTCAATTTATGGGACGCAATAGGATATGAAGGGAATCCATTATCACCGAGTAAAAAGATATACATAGCATTAACTGGTGCTTTTATGAGTAATATAGAAATAAATATTTTATGCACAGAAGTTATTGATGTAACTCCCATCAATTTTAAAATTAGTGATTATCTTTTAGAACAGATTGGTTTGCTTTTTTACTTCGCTGGAATTGATTTTGATACTCAAGATCTTAAAAATTATTCATTTGATTTATTTTGGGTAGATGAAGAAGGAATTAAAAGTTCTTATGTAAAACCGGTTAATCTACAGGATCCAAATGATATCATCAATTTTATGCAACTAATTGGATTTCAAGGCCTTTCTTATATTCCAACGGGAATTATAAATCCAATTAATGATCTTTCAATAACATACGAAATTTCTAATTCTGAACCTAATTTATTGATTAAAAAAGAATTAATAGGAGAAAATGCATCTTATGGTGCATTTCAAAATTTTTCATATTATATATCGGCAAAAAATGTAGGTAATGTTACTGTATGGGGTGTACCCACTCAGATTCCCTTCGAACTTAATGATTTTTTCCTTCTCCTTACCTTGGGAAGTCAAGCATTAGCAGATCAATTACAAGATGCCATATGGGAGATAGTCCGTATAGAATATCCAAATCAATATGATTCATTAGAAGATTTTTTTAACTTTAATGAAGATCCTCGGATATTCTATTTCGATTCATTTGGTGTAGGAGTGTTCGATACTTTTTTTCCAGATTTATTAAATATATCAAATTTAAGCCCTTATAATGAAGATATGGATCATATTATAGATATTATTGATAGTCCTGGAGGTTACCCTCAGTTAATCGTAGCTTTAGCTGCTCTAGGGGTTAGCAAAAGTGATCTGGAAGATTATTTCACAAATAGTTATAGTATCTGGAATGATGATAATTGGAAATTGAACCCTGGAGAAATATTGTCTTATGAAATTAACAATTATTCAATTGCTAATTTAGATTCATTTACTCCTTTTTATATGGATAATTTTACAATTCAAACAATACCAACTACTCCTGAAATTATTTCAGGCACCTCTTTGAGTGGAACTAATCCAGAAATGGCTTTAGCAACCGATGATGATAATTGGATTATTGGTTCTGAAGAAAAATTCCTGGAACAGAAAGTTGAGATAGATTTTATTTTTAAAAACAAAACAAAAATTGATTTTGTGAATAATAAATTAGAGCGTGTTTCTTTCATAATAAATATTAATGCATCTATTAGCTTGGAACCATCTGATTTTGAGATTTTCGATTTTAATATTGAAGAATTTATAAATATGACTCCTTATTTAGAGAACATAATAAATAATACATGGACATTCTCTATAATTAATCAAAATGAAAGTTTGGATTGGCTCTTTTATCCATTAGATCAACAAAACTACACTGTACTTTTTAAAATTAAGTTAACTAACTCAGAGTCTTTTAACATTTCAATAGATGATTTAGATATCGAATATTCTGTAAGAGATATTAATTTTAATGATGATTCTGGTTCTAGATTAGTATATGGTTCCTCATCGGGTAATATTCAATTCCAAAGATTATCAAATTCTATACCTCTATGTACTTATGATGGAGTGTCACTAGTAGTTAATTCACAATTGAATAATTTTAGCTCCAAACCAGGTGAAATAGTTACTTATGAAATAGATTTTAAGAATATTGGGACTGAAGTTGCTAAGAATATAACAATTTCTATGTTAATCCCCGGTATTATTGACAAAATTAACAATTTTACACTTAGTGACAATAATTTATCATACTATTTGGCAGAACTAGCTCCAGCAGAAGAAAAAACGATAAACTTTTCATTTTATGTTCCTAATTCAATATCATTAAGAGATATTTCAATAATTTATTATAATCCAAAAAATATTGAAGGAGGAAATTCGTCTAAAATAGTTAGTTTCACCAATCAAATTTTTGTATCAGCACCTATCAACTATCAAGAAAGCTTCCCATTTGTTAGGACTATTGAAATTAACTATAATTCAGATTTGATTAATAACGCTCCTGCAATAGGAGATATATTTAATCTTACAGTGATTCTTAAAAATATTGGTCCACAAAATATATCAATATCAGATCTTAACCTAAAGATGGTTGACCAATTTGGAGATTTAAAGCGAATAGATGATTTCATTCTATATTTTGAAGATATTGCTTTTAACGATTCAATCTATTTTAATATTACTTTAAAAAAGAAAGGGTGGAAAGGATATTATTATCCTCCCATCAACTTTATTGAAGGTTCTGAAAGTAGAACTATACAAATATCCACTTCAGCATTCAAATTATTGGGAGTAATTAATTTTACGATTGTTAAATCTGTAAGCAAATACCAAATCGAGATTGGAGACAAAATTATTGTAAGTGTAGAAGTGGAAAATACAGGAACTATTAGTATTGAAGATATAAAAGTTAATGATATGATTAGTTATTCCCAAGCAGATTTCTCATTAACAGAAGGGAACTTGGTTAATTTAATAAATTCCTTAGATCCGGGTGAAAAAATAACTTTCAATTATACAATTAGAAGTAAAAGACAGATCCTTGTAAATTTGAAGCCCGCTAGTATCAAATTTTACTATTTACACGAAAATGAAGTTTTCTCAAATGCTATTACTATAAAGATCATAACTCCAAAATCAATACAATTTTTGTTTATTGCTCTACCGATTTTAATGGTTCTGACAATTTCAAGTATTTATATTTGGCAAACTAAAAAATATAAAAAAAAGAAAAAAGCATATCAAAGATCTGAAATGCATATTTTTGAACTTAGCTCAAGGGAAACTATACTTAAGATCGATCGTACATTGAGAGAAAGATTAAATATTATTTTGAAAAACTCTAAAAATCAAATTATCAATCCGAATGAAATTCAAGATATTAATAAGATAATAAAAGATAATGAAGAGAGGGAAATTTAAGTGAAAAAAAAGCAGTTGTATTCTATTCTTCTTCTGATTATTTTATTAATTTCATATAGTAGTATCTTTCATAATCTCTCATATTTGAATATGTCCTTTAATGAAAAATCAACCACTTCAAAAAATGAGATAAAACCTTTAAATTCAGATTTTTATAGCAAAAATATTATCATCTCCTTTAAAAAACAATCATATAATAGTTCTGTTACTTCTCGTTTTGAATATTATGGAGGAACAATTATTAACGAGTGGAATAATCAATTCACTTCAATTTCAGGATTTTCAGGTATCATGCCTCTAGAATCAAACAAAACTGCTTTTCAAAACGAATTTCCAGAGGCATTGATAGAAAAAGATGAAATTATCGAAGCTCAAATGAATTATGCTTCAATTCAGTCTGGCCTTGTCAACTCAACTTGGTATTTAGATGGATTAAAAGGTAATACAAATTCTTCTGTAGCAGTACTGGATACTGGTATCAATCCCTATCATAATTATTTCCCTGAGGGGTATAGTCCTCTAGATTTAAGTGGAAATATAGTAGGTTGGCAAAATTTTGTTGATACTCAATCAATATCTGATGATAATGGACATGGAACGTTAATATCTTCGATTATATCAGGAACTGGTACGGATTCTTATGATTCAATTATTCCTTCAATCATTAAAGTCAGAGGGAATTATTCTCATATTGAATTATTTAATGAATATTCTGCACCTGGTAATTATAAACTAAAAATCTTCTCTTTTAATGCTTCAAACGTAGGTTCAAACATTATAGTTAACTCTTCATGGAATTTGGTAACTCCAGGAATAGATAAATTTTGGTTTGAATTATATTATAATGAAACATTAGTTCAATTTTCATATAACGATATTCCCGGCAATTATTATATAATTAATCAAACTCTTAATCAAGAGAATATAGGTGTTTATGATCTATATTTGAAATATCATAAACTACTACAAACCAAACCTGCTTTTTCTTTTAACACTAAAATATCATATTTTCCTGAAATGCCAATTGAAAATAAAAATCATTTCACAGGTATGGCAAATGCTACAAAAATAGTCGCCTATAAAGTTCTAAATCAATCAGGAAATGGTTATACATCCAATTTAATATCCGCATTAGCTAGTGTAATTGAAAACAGAGATACTTATCATATCGTAAGTGTTTGCTTAAGCATTGGTACCTTAGGAGAGGATGTTGAAACTGTAAATACTATAATAAACGAAGTAATTGAAAGCGGAATTTTAGTTGTAATTGCTGCGGGGAATAATGGGATTGAAATTTCAAATTCATTAAATAAGTTAGCAGAAAATAAGAATGCAATAGTTGTGGGAGCTATAAATGATAAAGATCAAGTTACTTCCTATAGTAGTATGGGAAATAATGTAGAAAATGTAACTAAACCCGACATTGTTGCTCCCGGAGGCAGTAAAATTTCAACTCATCGTTCGGTAATTGGTGCTAGCGATGAGATCGATAAAGCTACCGCATCCTATGGAACATCACTTGCTACTGCAATTGTGTCAGCAGCGACCAATATTTTGATAGAAGCAAAATGGAATAATTGGAATCAATGGAATACACTTGATTTGGCTAAACGGGTCAAATATATCAAATCAATTCTATTAATGACAGCTTCAGAGACGAATCTTGAAAGAGAAGATGATCCTTCTACATCAAACGATGAAAGTGAATATTCTCCTTCATTATCTATTGCTCCAATGACGATTGGATTGAAAGATGTTCATGAAGGGTATGGAAGATTAAATCTCCAAACTGCAATCGATGCTTTAGTCAAAAGCATAGAAGAAAATAGCGTGACTCTTGGACATTTAGTTAGCTCTCGAGAAAATCCTCTTGGGACACATGTATTTGCTCGCCAAATTGAATTAAGTAAAGATGTTCAATATTCATTTAATTTAACTATAGATAAATCTGAGGCTGACTTCGATTTATTTTTATTTTCAAATGAATCAAATCAATATGGTGAGCCAATTCTTCTACAATCCTCTAGAAAATGGTATGGTGACTCTAATCATTTTTATTTTACCCCAAAAACTAATGAAACTGACTGCATTATAATTGTTAAGGCAATAGAGGGTAATAGCAATTTTAGTTTAAATATTTCAACAGTTAGTGACATTTTTGAACCAGAATTAAAAATACCTGAAATAAATTATCTAGGTGGTTCCAAGAATACAACAATCATGAGTTTTCAAGAATACATAGGGAATGAACCAGAGAAAAATTATTCAATTGATAGATATCGGTTTTATATAGAATATTTTGATAATGATACATCGAATGTCCCTCCGCAAGATGTTTATGTCTCTATTTTGGAATTATCGAAAAATTATACATTAACCCAACTTTTTGGCCAAGATGACATTTACACTGATGGGGCAATTTTCGCAAGCAACTATATTCAATTTCCTGGATCTGGACTATACCATTACTTTTTTGTAGCTAGTGACGGTTCTTTTAAAATAAAATATCCAGAAATGTATTATTTTAATATTACAATTGAATTCCCAACAGATAGCATTCAATTTCCAAATTACTATAGTTTTAATGATGGAATTGGTAATTGGACATATACTGGCACTGGATGGGATATAATGTCACAAAAAAATTATAATGATAATAGATCAAGAGTATATCAAGATTCTTGGGACACTATGTATTTTGGTACGTATCATAATAACCCAATTAATTATTCATATCAACCTATTAGGTTGACAGAGGATCCATATCCAAATGGTTCTTTAACCAGTCCCTTATTCAATTTAACTAATATAGATAAAAATCAATATCAACCATATGTCAAATTTGGATTTAGAGTAAGTATCAATACGGGAGACTTTATTTATTTTCAAATTAATCTAAATTGGACTGGATGGACAACTTTAAACACATATACTAATATAGAACAGGAATGGTTTATGGAAGAAATTAATTTAACTGAGTACATTGGGTATTTTATACAATTTCGCTTTGAGACTTCTCTAGACGATGAATTTGATGCGATAAATTATAAAGGATTTATTTTGGATTATTTTGCGGTTGTTAATTATACTAATCAAAATATTCCATTAATATCTTTTAACTTAAATGATTATATTTCCTCCACTCAAGATTCGAAATACCAGAAATATACATTTTCGTTAGAATATTTTGATTTAGATAATAACTATCCTAAACTTGTATACCTAGAAATGGATGATATGAATTATACAATGTACAATATTTTTGGTGATTGGAATGCAAGTTCAAATAATATAGGAGATTGGGGAATTTATTTTACCAGATCTATATTATTAGAAAAAGTATCAAATCAATCATTCAGATTTCATGTTTCAGATGGAAAATTTGTAAATACAAGTCCTTGGTATAATAAGGACAATTCACTCTTTAAATTTGTTAATCCTACACCCTTACAATTTAATCTATATAAGGATGGAAAGTACATAGGGTATGAATTTTCAAACACAAATTTAGATGATTACTACGTGACAGGAACTCCTTCTCCAAAAGTAAATACTGCCTGGTTTAGAGCAGATAATACATGGCATCCAGTTAGCCGTCTTTATCAAGATTATTTATATGGTGGTAGAGGACAGAGTTATGGTGGTCTTGAGCAGGGTTATGGGATAAATTGGGATAGTAATTTAATTACTCGCCCAATACATCTCAGAAGTGAATATAAAATATACTTTGAATTTGATTATGAAATTTCTTTGCAAAATGAATATGCTCTGTCTGAAGATCAATTAGATAAGTGTACTATTTCATTATCAAAAGATTTTGGTGAAACTTGGATTGTTCTCAAAGAATATACATTTGATGATGAAGATCTTTCTGGCACTGAAAGATTTGATATTTCTCAATATTCTGGAGAAGATATAATGATAATGTTTACTTTGCACTCAAATAATTATATAATTGGATTAGGTTATGGGTGGTTACTCTCTAATATTTATCTGGGTTATGATAAGTCAACAGACTTCATTGCTCCAGAAATTCATATAATATCTCCAGAACCTGACATAAGCGTTAAATCTTTGATTATAATTAACGCAAATATAACTGATAATGTTAAATTAGATGAATCAAGAATTTATATTCTTCTACATAATGTAAGTGTTGATAGAACCAAACTAAATTTTAACAGCACTACTGGAATTTTAGAATTTAAATGGAATACTATTAATAATGACGATGGTAAATGTGAAATTAGAATTGTAGCTTATGATGAAGAAGGAAATAAAGCAGAATCATTTATATCTGTTACAATTAATAATGGGAGATGGTGGCTTCTTTGGGGACCTTATATAATTATTATAGGAATTATATTAACGAGTATTATAGCCTTATTTGTTATTGCTGAAACAAAGGGAAAAATATGGATTCAAAATATTAGAAATGTTCGTGCTGAAAAAATAAGACTTAAAGATATTGATAAAGTTCAAGTAAAAAAACGGATAGAACTGATCGAAGATGATGAGGAACTAAAAAAACCTTTAACATTATATTGTAAATCATGTAAGTCTTGGTTTTTATCAAAGAAATTTGATATAATCTGTCCAATATGTGAGCATGATCAAATTTATGCTGCATATAATTGTTCCAATTGTGGAAATTGGACTTTGAAAAATGAACCAGGACAAAATTATTATTGTAAAAATAAAAAATGTGATGGCATAAGGCTTGTCAGAAAGGATAAAGAAGAAATTGAGGAAATTCTAGCCGAAGAAGGTAAATTTCCTAGAGAATTTAAGAGTAAGAAAAAGAAATTTAGCATTCTAGATGAATAAAATATAATTAGTTATTGATGATAATGGATTTGAAGAATTTTTGGTATCGACTAAAAAAGCGGATAAGTCTACAAATTATCAAACATTCATGGGTCGATCTCAAAAGAGATAAAGCTAAAGCCATCTTTGGGATATGTGGTATTGCAGTTTCATTATTTTTATTAACAACTATCGGAATGTTAAATGATACAGTGAATTATAATTATCTTTTATATGTTACATCGTCAACAGGGACATCAGATATTATGATTACGCGCACATTTCAAACAGATTTAACTTACGATCCTTTCTTTGATGAAGATATTATTAACAATGAATTAAAAGGTATTGAGGGGGTTGAAAAGTTATTTCCACGCATTATGATGTTAGTAGAAACTTCTTCAGAAAATATAAACACAAGTGGTTCTCTACAACTATATGGTCTGGATTTTATAGAAGAAGTAACCGGAAATATAGGAGATTTAATTATAGCAGATGATGAAGGGGAAGAAACAAATGAAATCTACGATGATGAGCCAAACAATGGTGAGTGTATTATATTATGGAATGTCGCACAAATCCTTAACGTAAGTAGAGGAGATATTATACATTTAAAATATCAGACTTATGAATTAAATTTAACTGTAGCTGAAATTTGTATTCAAAACCTTAAGTTTATGCAATTTGAGAATTCGTTAATCTTAGTTAATTTACAACAAGCTCAAAGCTTTTTAAACCGAGTGGGGTCAATAAATTATGTAGTTGGTACTATTAAAGACCCTAAAACTGTGTATGATGCCAGTAATCTGGATTTAACTACAAGAAGACTTCGAAAGATTGGATCAAATATACAAGAAAGATTAGATCTTAACGAATTCACTGTAAGTCTTCCAAAGTTAGAAGAACTTGAAGGAGGAGAATTTTTATTAATGACGGTAACTATAATGTTTTGGTTTATAACAATTCTTTCTACTCTTATAACAGGTATTTTAATAAACAGTATTTTATCGACTTCAATTGAAGAAAGAATGAGGGAATTTGGTATTATTCGTGTTGTAGGTAGTAGAAAAGCTTATTGCATAAAAATGGTATTATTTGAAGGATTGATGTTAGGTTTAATTGGTTCAATTATTGGAATGATACTTGGATTTACTTTAATGAAACCAATTGCACAATCTTTATTTCCTCTATATCAGTTTCAATTTGAATTTGCTGAAGTAGAATGGGTTATTCAGCCTGACACACTTATTCTCACATTTTCTATAGGCACTCTAGTATCAGTAGGAATTTCTTTATTACCTGCATTAAAAACTGCGAAATTAGATATTATTAAATCAATCACTCCTTTTCAAACAAAAGAAGAGGGATGGGAAGTAAAAAAAGAAGGAAGCATGAATGTTAAAAGTTTTCTTGCAGGCATTGCAATAGCAACTATTGGAATGGTAGTGTTTGTTTTAATGCCAAACATTTTTGTAACAGGCGATTTTATGTTAACATCAGCGTTATTTATCGGTTTATTAGCTGCTATCGTAATTGGATTAGTTTTTGCATCAATAGGAATCATTCCGTTAATTCAAAAAGTTTTGCTAGGCATAATTTCACCTTTTATTAGAAAATATAGCAATATCATAAATATATCTCTAAAAAGATATAGAAGACGAAATACTAGCACTGTGATGATGTTTGCCATCAGCTTCTCTTTTATTTTCTTTATTACAAGCGTAAATGAAATGCAATCTGAAAATATGAACCTGAATCTAAGATTTCAATATGGATCTGACCTAGTTTTAATAAATCAAGATTTCTATACCGCAGAAAGTGCTCTCACTCTTGAAATGGTTGAAGAATTGGAAAGTTTGCCTGGTATAGATAAACTGGCAATAACTCTTCATAATACTTTTGATCTTCAAGCAACTCTAGCAACTTTATTTGAAATAAGTGAGGGACAAGTAGGGTTTAGTAGTGAATCTACAGAACAAATGATGAGTATTTTTCAATTTTTTGGAGAAGAGGATGATACAAAATTCAAAACTACAATAGGAGATATGATGGATTTTGATGTTGTTGAGGCGGGTTTTATAGGTATAACTGAAGATTTTGTTGATTTGATCGATAATGAATTATTAATTTGGAAAAGTGAAGGTAGTAACACTGGATACTCATTTAATGAATTATTCTCTTACAATAACACCTGTATTATTGCTAAATCTATAGCGGATTATATAGGAGTTAAAGATGTTGGCGATTATGTCCGTATAACATTTTATAGACCTGAAGATTATCAAGATGGACCATTAGCTCCAGGAAATGTAACATTATTTCGGGTTGTGGGAATTTCAGGAGGTATTCCTGGATTTTTTAACTTTCGAAGCAATGAAATGTCGGCTTTCGGTGGAGGTGTGATGATTTCATTAGAGAATTACATGCGTTTGATGAAAGTAGAAAATGCTGGAGAACCTAATATGATAGTAGATAAAATTTTTGTAAACCTAGTAGATAAGACTGAAGAAAATATCAAAGAGACAAAAGATGATATTAGGAATATGTACCAAGATAAGGATATAATTATTGATGATGCAATTTCAAAAATCAACTTTTTTAACTCGATGACTGAAAGACAGTCCTTCTTGATGGAATTAATTTTAACATTCACAATAATTATCAGTATTTTTGGTCTTATTAGTAGTATGTATGCGGTCATATTAGAACGAAAATTTGAAATTGGAATCCTTAGATCAATGGGTATGAAAGCGCGGAATGTTCGGAATATGTTCCTAATCGAAAGTATGATTGTTCTACTTTCAGCAGGTGTTATGGGTACTATTATTGGTACATTTACTGGGTATTTACTTGAGACTAATATGAATTTAATGACTGAAATGCCAATTATTTTTTCAATTCCGACAGATACCTTATTAAGGGTGTTCATTTTATCAATTTCTTTTGCTTTCCTCGGAACATATATAATTTTAATAAAATATTTTTACAAGAAAAGCATCATGGATATCTTCAGGCAAACGTTTTAACAATTATGTTTCTATAAATAAAGAATTTTCATTAAACATTTTCTTTTAAAAATTCGATAAATTTATTCCAAGCTTGGCCTCTATGAGATATCTTATTCTTTTCTTCTATAGTTAATTCAGCAAAAGTTTTATTTGAGATAGCATTAGGAAGAAAAATGGGATCAAATCCAAAACCTCCTGAACCTCTTATAGTACTTGAGACTTTACCATAAACACTTCCTTCAAATATAATGTTTTTACTAAGTGGTTCAAAATAAAGTGCAATAACTGTTGTGAAATGTGCTTGAGTCTCCTCAAAATCATCTATTAATCTTATGATCCCTCTATTACCAAGTGATTTCATAACATATGAGGAATATACCCCTGGAAAACCATTAAGAGGTTTATCCACGAAAAATCCCGCATCCTCTATAAAATAAGAACCATTTACTTGTCCCTTTATACTTTCCAATTTGAATAATGCTACTTCTTCAACAGATTCTGCTTGAATTTCAATTGTTTTGATATCTTTTTGTTTTAAAATATAATTGAGCTTTTCCTTTTTGAATAAAGTGGAGATCTCATTATACTTATGAATATTTCCAGTGATGAAATAGAGAAAATTTTTATCCATATTCATAATTACTATAGTAGCTTAAGATTTATTTAGATATTCGAGTTCAATAAAGACTGAATCATAGGTTTTAATAAACTTTCCAAAAGTTTATTTTCTATTGTTCTTTATTTATTTTATATTAATTCTTATAAGAACTGCAATTTAAAAGGAATAACGTAAAAATGGCTCGGATGCATTCAAGAAAAAGCGGAAGTTCAGGGAGTACACGCCCGGCTAGACTAGAGAAACCTACTTGGGTTGAACTATCGCCTGAAGAAGTTGAAAATGAAGTTGTTAAACTAGCAAGGAAAGGGCAATCGAAATCAATGATTGGTACAATAATGAGAGATTCACGAGGAGTTCCACTCGTTAAATTAGTAACTGGTAAAAAAGTAACTCAAATCCTTGAAGAAAATGAGATTGATTCTCCTTTACCGGAGGAACTCACAAACCTAGTAAGGAAAGCCCTTAGTATCAGAAAACATTTAGAAACAAATCATAAAGACCTTGAAGCAAGAAAAGGATTGAATAGAACAGAGAGTAAAATATATCGGTTAATAAAATATTATAAAAAGAAGAAAAAATTAGACCCTTCATTCAAATACGATCCTGAAAAAATAAGAACTATAGTAGCGAGATAGACGGAGGATTTGAATTGAGTACAAAAGCAAGAAAAAAAAAAGCAAAAACTAAGAAGGTTACTTTCAAAGACAAGCAATGGTATAGTATAATAGCACCGAAAACCTTTAACTTTAAACCCATTGGTGAAGTTATTGGTTTGGAAGATACTTTAATTGGAAGGACATTAGAGAATTTACTTTATGATTTTACGGGAAAATATTCTGATATTAGCTTAAAATTACAATTTCAAGTAGTAGATGCTAATAAAGAAGCAAATAAGTGCAATAGTATTTTCATTGGACATCAATATACCAATGATTTTATAAGATCTTTAATTGGCAGAGGAAGTACAAAGATACAATCAATTATCAACTTGACAACCAAAGATGGTTTTATCTTTCGGGTAACTATGATTTGTACTACTATTAAAAGAGCAAGAAGTAGTCAACAAATCTTAATACGGAAAATAATTAGAGAAATATTAAGAGAGTTTGCAAAAAGTTTGAATCATGAAAAATTTATCGCTGGATTGATATATGGAGAATTTCAAAACCAAATTCAACGAGTAGCTAAAACCATATACCCATTATCCAATGCTGTAATCATTAAAAGCAAGCTTGTTTCTATACCTGAAGGAGGAGAAGATAAAGAAGTTCCAGACGATCAATTTGAAATTGTTGAGGTTGATATCAAAAGATCAAGAAAATCAGAAATAAAAAGATCTGAAAGAATAAATGTAAAAAAGTTAGCGCAAACCAAACCTAAAACTCAAATTGAGGAGGAGGAAGAGGAAATTCCTGCAGAAGATGAAGAAGAATTATAGATCTAAATGAACTATGAATTTTTGAAGATTCTTAATATCTTTTATCGATGATTATTTTTAATAAGTGTAATTACTTCTTTTTAACTAATTAGTAATTACAATTGATAATTATGTCTTCTGAAGAAGGAAATCGTAATAATCCTTATAATTTTGATGATTTTTTATTTGTGAGAAATCATTTTAATTATTATAAAGATGATGAGTTTTTACAAGCCCTTATTAAAAAATATGCACCCGAGGATGAATTTGAAAAGATTGATAGAGACCTCCGTGCTCTAAGTGATTATATCTCATTTAGATTTCGAGATCTGGCCGATAAAGCAAATGAACTTGAAAACAGGGTAAAAGTTACAAAAATGAAGCATTATGATGCTCATAATCATCGTATAGACCGGATAGAGCGTTGCTTAGAAACTGAAATTCTTGAAAAAGAGGTTTTCAGTCTTGGTCTTTTCGATCCTGCCCGTAATTCTGCTTGGAGTAGGTTTGTTAAAATGTTTTTGCTTTATGAAAACGGAGAATCAGGAGTAATGTGCCCTATTGCATGTTCTCATGGAGCAGTTGAAATAATGCAAAAATATGAAAATACATTAGGTCCTGAAGCTAAAAGTATCCTTAAATCAATAAGAGATGGAGAAAATGGAGAATATAAACTTGGTGCACAATTTGTAAGTGAGATTCAAGGGGGAAGTGATGTTCCATCAAACTTAGTTGAAGCTGTATTTGAAGAAGAAGAAGGTACTGATGGTTTATCGAATGTATGGAGGCTTTATGGGCAAAAATTCTTCTGTTCAGCAACTCAAGCAGATTATGCTATTGTAACAGCAAAACCAAAAAATACCTCATCATCTACGAGAGTCGGAGCTTTTGTAGTACCATCTTGGTTACCTGGAAATAAAGAGAAGGAAATTAGAAACTCCTACACTATTGATAGATTAAAACACAAACTTGGAACTGCAGAATTACCAACAGCAGAAATCACATATAATGGCGCCGTTGCGTACCCTGTAGGTCCGCTTGAAAAAGGATTGGCTGATATCGTAGGAATCGTTCTATCCTTGTCTAGGCTTCATGTTGCATTCGGAATGGCAGCAGGCGCTTTACGAATTGCAAGAGAAGCGATATTGTATTCCCAATTTAGAGCTGCTTTTGGTGTACCTATATCTTCTTTTCCTATGATGATTAATCAAATAAATGAATTAGAACACTTTGCAAAAAGAACAGCAGTAGGTGCTTTCAAAATATATTCGGAATACATTCACTTTAATGAAGAACTTATCAGTGGAATAAGGGAATTAGAAAAAGTTAAAGATATCGAAGAGCGCAAGCGCCGTTTTAGATTACGAGAATTAATTATGCTACAAAAGATTGTTGTGGCTGATGAAGCCCCAGCAATGATACGAATGGCAATCTCTTTTTATGGAGGTCATGGGGTAATCGAAGATTTTCTTTCAGCTCCACGCTTTCACCGGGATTCTATGATTATGGAATTATGGGAGGGCCCTAGAAATGTGCTGCTCACTCAAATTCATCGAGATTTCTCAAGAGTAAAAGATTGGTATCCTGCTGATGAGTTTTGTAGAGACCTACTTGAGGGTGCAAAATCAGATATTGTTGAAGAGTATGCCTCAGAATTTAATAGAATAATGTCTCATGATAGTCTTCTAAGAAATGATGAAAATACTTTAGCGATCTGCAGAGATTGGGAAAAATTTTCCACTAAACTCTTAATTATGTACCAAGAGCAGGCGTTAAAAGAGCTTGGTTTTACCGGTAAACCTTTAAAATTTTCAAAAATGCTACGTAATTTAAAAAAAAAAAAATCACCAAAAATCCAAGAACAAATTGCTGTTCAATAAAAAACAGAGATCAAAAGAGATATCTTTAAAAATTATTAGTTTTTCTTTTTATACTCCCATTAAAATCTTGATAATAAAGTGAATTTGATGGAACATCTTCATTTATTAATGTATGGGCACCTATTATAGAATTTTCTCCTATCTTTTTTCCACACATTATACTAGCATTTATTCCTGTCTGAGAATTAGGACCTATTATTGCCCCTAATTTTCTTCTACCAGAATCGATTAATTTTTCATTAATTTTCATTTTTATACTTTTGTTATCAAATCTTAAGTTTGATATTTTAGTACCTGCTCCTAGATTAATATTTTCGCATAAAATAGAATCACCTACATAATTAAAATGGGGAACAGAGGTATTAGATAAAATTATCGAGGTCTTTACTTCTGACATTCCAATGTGACAATTATTTTCAATGGAAGTATATGGCCGTATGAATGCATTTGGGCCAATAAGATTATTTTCTCCTATATAACATGGACCTTGTATATAAGAGCCTGATTTAACAATAGTTCCTTTCCCAACATAGACATTTCCTTGAATTTTTACATTATCTTCTATTTCTCCAACAATTTGGCTTTTTATATTATCTAAAAGAAACTTATTTGCATCAAACAGTTGCCACGGTAATCCAATATCACTCCAAAAATACTCATTTATGGTACACCCGATAATTTTTCCACCAAATTCATTTATTAATATTTGCATGGAATCTGTAAATTCATATTCATTTCTAATCGATTTTTGAGTTCTTTCAATTGCTTTAAAAATTGTATTTTTAAACACATAAATTCCTGCATTTGCTAAATTACCTGCGTTTTGCTCAGGAAGAGGCTTTTCAATAATTTGTTCTACAAAATGTTTAGAATTTAATTTGATAATTCCATAATCTTGGGGATTGTCTACTTTCAACAATGTAATTAGGCCATCATAATTATATTCTCGATATTTTTGTAATATGACTCGAAAAATTGTAGGATCAACAAATAAATCCCCATACATCATCAGAAAATCTTCGTCATTAACAAATTCTTTAGCATAACCCGCTGCATGAGCAGTTCCTAAATATTCGTCCTGGGTAATATAGTCTATTTGTACCTTTAAATATTTTGAAGCTTTTTCAAAGTATTCCTTAATTTTTTCTTGTTTAAATCCAACAATGAGTAAAATTTGATCTATTTTTACATTTTTGAGTCCTAATATGATATGTTCTAGCAGAGGTTTACCTAATAAGGGTATCATTGGTTTAGGTCGTGATGAAGTTATTGGTCTTAATCTCTTCCCTTCTCCTGCGACAAGTATTACTGCTTTCATAAAAACAATTTAAAAGTTTATTTTTTCAATTAATTAGTCAAAATTCTTTACAACATCATCAAGGTAAAATTTTAGGTGCTTAAAAGGTCTCAAATCTCCTTTAAACTCTTCTCTAAAAGCAGAATCTAAAGCTAATTTAGATTTTAATTGTTTAAATATTGATTTTACCCGATAAAAATTACCAGTAGCAATAAAATCAACCGAATAACCATCAATGTTACCAAACAAAATGATTTTTTTCTCATTATTGTTATGAACATTTTCAAGGTCTTCAATATGAATTTCTTTAATTTTTGTTTTAGTACGGATTTGGGTATTCATTGAAATTGTTGCTAATTTAGCAGACAAATCTGAGCTATACAGTTCAATATTCTCGGTAGTTTTATCTCTATTCATATTTTTTAAAAGATTAATATCAAATAATTGAGAGACTATTGGTAATCCTTGAGCAGATATCCCTGCATATAATATTGTATTATTTCCATTGTTATTAGATTTATCATAAATAATTTCCTCTTCTAGGGGATCCAAGTATTTGTCTCTTAAGTAATCCGTAATCAGTCTAATAACTTCCTTAAATGTTGGTTCTTCAGAAGAAAATTTCAATCGATCTAGATCATTATATTGAACTTCAACTTGTTTACTGAAATCGCTTAACATTTTAAACGATTCAGTTGATCCTACACTAAAATTGCCAATACTACAGAAGAATAAATTCTGTCCAGCTTTAGTTACTTTATGTTCTACTATTATCCTTTCTATCCCAGACTTTTTATGTTTCAAACAGATTTTCTTTAAGCGCCAAGTATTTCTGGGATTTATACTACGAAGTAGCTTCTCTGTAAACAAAATGATCTCAAAAGCATTATACTTTTTATCATCTGAACAATAAAGTATATCATTCTCTAGGATAATACTGAAAGAAGAGATCATAAGGGGAAATTTTAATTAAATAGAAGTTCAAATAATTATCTCTTATTATACTAATAATTATCTGGTATATTAAGTTTTTTTGATTTATTTATATAAAATTTGCACAAAATTTTAGTAGATTTTGAAGATTAAAATTATAACTGTAAATTTTATTAGAATTAAATACATTACAAAGTTAAACATTAATAGTTAATTTAGAAATGGGAGCATTAAAACCAAAAGAGAAAGAAAGCATTAGAAAGGCTTCTGAATTACTATTTTATTCAAAACACTCAATTGTATTAACTGGAGCAGGGATTTCAACTGAATCTGGTATCCCAGACTTTAGAGGGAATAGTGGAATATGGAAAAAGTATAAACCTGAGATATATGGAAGTTTTCAATCATTCTTAGCTGATCCTTCAAAATTTTGGAAAATGGCTCAAGAAATTGCTCCAACTTTATTTAATGCCGAACCAAACCCAGGTCATTATGCTATTGTAGATCTTGAAAAATTAAATATAATTAAGGCGATAATTACTCAAAACATTGATGAATTGCATCAAAAGGCAGGAAATATTATAGTATACGAAGTCCATGGGAATGTAAATAGATTTACCTGTTTAGGGTGTCAGGCAAGTTATACCAAGGAACAAATTCTTCGTAAAATTAAAAAAGAAAAAAAACAAGCTCCTGGATGTAATTACTGTGGAGCCCCTTTAAAACCCTCTGTTGTTTTATTTGGAGAAGATCTACCAAATTTTGAAAAATATATGTCAGTAGATTTAGCAAAAAAATCAGATGTCATGCTAATAGCTGGTTCCTCTCTCACAGTAACACCTATATGTGATTTACCTCTTTATACTTTGAGTGAAGGAGGGAAATTAATTATTGTTAATGATAAACCGACATATTTAGATGATCGTGCAGAAATTGTTATCAATAATAAAACAGGAATTGTTTTACCATTAATAGTTGAAGAAATAAAAAAAATTAAGGCAGAGAGTAGCTAAAATATTCATAATTGATTAATCTTTTATAATTTATTTTTTTAAGTTTTTTTATATGAGTATGGAGAACCTAATAATTAAAGATTGGCGAAAAATAGATTTTTCTTTTGGTTTAATTTATCCTAATACTTATAAGATTGGTATGTCCTCATACTCTGTTAGATTGCTCTACTTTCTAATAAACGCTTTTGAAAACATCGCATGTGAACGTATTTTTTTACCAGAAAATATAAAAATGAGATTCCCTGCATCAGAAGACTATTCTCCAAAAAATCATTTGCGATCTCTTGAGAATAAAGTATTACCAGAAGAGTTTGATATTTTAGGCTTTTCATTACATTATGAAAATGATTTTAAAAATATTTTATGGATATTAGAGAAAGCAGAGATTCCTTTAACTTCTCAAGAGCGTCGAAATGTTTCAAATGACATTAAAGCTCAATTTCCAATAATTATAGGAGGAGGCCCTGTAATAACCTCAAATCCAATCCCATTAGGTAAATTTTTTGATATTTTATTTATTGGTGATGCTGAGGAAAGTTTGAAATCATTTTTTAAAATCTTTAAAAGTTATAAAAAGGATGATTTGAATTATAAAGAATTTTTAGAGAAAGTGGGATTAATTGAAGGATTATACATACCATTATTTAACAATAAAACGAAGAGAGCGATTCTTAAAAATCTTGATGATTCTCCCACACCTATTTTTCAATTAACTCCTAAATCAACTGGAGAAAAGTCTATTTTTGAGAGTAATTTCTTTCTGGAAATAAATAGGGGATGTCCTTATCAATGCAAATTTTGCATTAGTTCTTTTCATAATTTTCCATTCAGAAATAAAAGCTATGAAAAAATTAAACAAGTTATTAAGAATGGGATAGAATATTCTGATTTTGACACTATAAGCCTTATAGGTTCCTGTGTTTCATCACACCCTAAATTTAAGGAGATTTGTGAATATATTATTAACAAAAGAAAAAGATTAACTATTCCTTCGATACGGATTGAACATCTTGACGTGGAAACCATTCAAATTTTAGAAAAAGCAAATATCAAAACGATTACAGTTGCCCCAGAAGCGGGATCAGAAAGTTTGCGGTTTAGTTTAGGAAAAAAGATCTCTAATGAAAAAATAATTTCAGTTTTAACTCAAATTAAAGATTCACAAATCAAAAACGTGAAGTTCTACTTTTTAATAGGTTTACCAGAGGAAAAAGAAGAGGATATAGAAGATATTGTTAACTTATTAAAAATAATTAATAATTTAGGTTTTGGAAAAAATGCTTTGAGAGTTAATATTAATCCATTAGTTCCAAAGCTCAATACTCCTTATGAGAAAGAAATATTCTTTTATTTAAAACAAAATTTGCATAAACTAAAAGAAAAATATCAAAAATTGGAAAGAGAACTGAAAAATTTGAGCTCTATAAAGCTTAAATTTAAAAATATCAAATATATTATTAAGAATGCTAGAATCCAAACGGTAATTTCTTTAGGAAACCAAAAAGTTTCAGATTTGCTTTTTAACTATTATCAAAACGGAGCTACACCAAGTTCTATTCAAAAATCTGAAGAAAAATTGAACTTTTCTATAGATGATTATTTAATAAAAATTAAAGAATGTTATTCTCCTTGGAGTTTCTAAAATAATAATTAAAATAAAAAAAATTTATTCAATTTTTTTAAAAACTTTTTTTACTGCCCCGCAAACGGGACATTTTTCAGGTGGTTCTCCTTCATGTGTGTATCCGCAAACGGGACAAATGTACAAATCGTTTTTTTCTAAATCCTTACCCTTTTCAATAGATTCAAGAGCCGCATTGTATAAATTATGGTGAACTTTTTCTACTTCATTCGCATAATTAAATGTTCTTTCTGCTTGTTTATTTCCCTCATTCTTGGCCGCTTCAAGGAACTCGGGATACATTTTTGTAAATTCATAATGCTCTCCCTCTATTGCCGCATGAATGTTTTCTTTTGTCGATTTAATTCCTCCAAGTGCTCTAAGATGATTATGAGCATGAACAGTCTCAGCAGCAGCGGCAGCTCTAAAAATCTTTGCGATTTGAGGGAATCCTTCTTTATCAGCCTGCTCCGCAAAAGCTAGGTATTTACGGTTTGCTTGTGATTCTCCAGCAAATGCTTCTTTTAATCCTTCTTCTGTTTTTGACATAAAGTTTCACTTTCTTTTAATTTTTATTTTAAATTTATTTTTAGCAATTTTTTAACTTAGTTTTTATAATTCATAAATTAGGATTAAGTTAAAATTGGGTTAAAGAACATAAGAATTTAAACTAATAAAAAGATCTCCGACTTTTTCTTTGTTTTATTAACTTGAAAGTAGATTTTTAACAGAATTTACAATTCGAGTTAAGAAATGTTCAGCTACTCCAAATTTTACATGAGAATTAAATACTAGAATAATGAAATATTTATTTTGAACATATTCTGAAAATATGAACCGTTTATCTTTAAAAGTATAGAAAAGCTTTAATATCGAATTATTATAAATTTTCACGCGAAATTCAACTTCTTTTAGGAAATTCTTCAAATATGCTTTATTATAAGAGGAATATAAAACTTTACCACGATCTGTTAAAAGGATTGCTCCGTCAATTTCATCAATTAAGTTTAATTCTTTCATATATTCTATAATCTGCAGTTCAGTCTTTAAATTGAACTCTTTACTGAAAGCATCTTCAATAGTTTCCTCAATAATTTCATTAAAAACTCCATCATATACGATTTGTTGATTTATATCAATTTTTTTTTTACGTAAATATGCAGTTAGTTGGTTATTAATCTTATTTACCGCTTCCTCCAAGAATGCCTCATTTTCAATTGTATCACAAAGGATATTATAATTAAGAGCCCCTTTTTCAAAAATTACAAATTTTACATCTCCCATTTCAATTGTTTTGAATTTTTTTCCAATCATTTCTTTAGAAAAAGACATCAAGGCAGTGATAAAGGGAGAAACTAAATTTTTCTCAACTTGAAAATAATCTGTAAAAGTTTTGCCATAAAAACAAATTCCAGATCTATTAAAAATAAACAAATTGTGTATGTTTGTGTTCTCATAAGATCTTTTGATCATTGAGGGTAGAGAAATGCCATCTTGTATTCCCATGATATAATGTTAAAAAATAACTATAAAAAGAACAGACTTTTAAGTTTTATAGAGTTTGGATAAAAGTTTATTTTATATAACTTGGTTTTTTTTCCATATAATTTAGAAAAGAATCAATCAAATGAGTAAAAATGAAAAAAGAAAGTGGGAATAAAATTATCCATAAAATGATTCCAATTAATCTTGTATTGACTAATTTTCTTTTTTCATTAAGTATTTTATTCAGTCTGTAATATACAAGCTTTTTCTCATTTCTTTCACCACTTACAATTCCTTTCCTATTAAATCCTTGTTGAAAGTGATTTTGCCTTTTTGTAGATTTGAAATCTCTATATATCCAAATAAACCACCCAGCGCAGAACTCTTTTGAATTAATTGTTCTGATTGTATAATCAAGTATTTGCAGTTGTTTTTCTTCAGTATATTTTATTTGCTTTTTCCATTCAGCATGAAATCCATATTTAGCTCCTGCTCCAAATTCAGTATATATCCATGGCTTATTAAAAACAGGTGTCCTAATTAAATCTAAGATTAAACTAATCATTTTTTCATGACCATAATACCAGCCAAAATATGTATTTATTGTAGCAATATCAACATACTTTCTTGTTAAATCTGGTATAAGTTTTCTAGATACACACGTAACAATTCTAGTACTGTCAACTTCTCTTGCGAAATTCATCAATTTTTTAATAAATTTAGCACAGCTTCTTTGATGTAATGGAACTTCATTTCCTACACTCCACCAAATAACTGATGGATGATTAATATCACGATTTATGAGTTGTCTCAATATATTTTCTGCTGTTTTATATGTTTCAGGGCTTTTAAAATTACAATGTTGATAAACGGGTATTTCTTCAAGAATCAAAATTCCAACTTTATCAGCTATATCTATTAAATCTTCATCATGTGAATAATGAGCGGTTCTAATGGCATTAAATCCTATGGATTTTATGTTTTCAACATCTTCTTTCCTTTTTTCATAAGGAATTGTTCGCCCATAGGGTATGTATTCTTCATGTAAACTTATCCCCCTTAGAAATATTCTTTTTCGGTTTAAGTATATATATATACCATTAATTTCTATTTGTCTTATGCCAAAATGAGTCTCATATAAGATATGTTTGGGCATTTCTGGATTATTATCATAGATTTTTAAGTAATAAAGATTAGGATCGTCAGGGGACCATAATCTTGGATTATTAAAAATGACATTAAAGCTATTTTCATTATCTGCCGGAAGGATATTTCCTTGAAACAAAATGTTTTTATTATCTGAATCTAATATCTCCCATTGAATAGAAAGGTTGCCAATTTTTTTGTATGAAATGTCTATTTTACTTTTTCCTCTCGAATATACAAATGTTTTTATTGAAACCTCTTCGATTCGATTCTTATTTAGAATTAATATATCTACATCTCGATATATTCCCCCCCAATTAAACCAATCGAATGAAATCGATGGTATCTGATCATTTCTTCTTATATTATCAGTTCTAACTGCAATTAAATTTTTATTTTGCTTAATTAGATTATTTATCTCAAGATAAAAGGGAGTAAATCCACCATTATGTTCTCCAATAAAGATTCCATTGAGCCATACTTTTGAATTATAATTGCATCCTTTAAATCTTAAAAAAAGATCAAAATCAGAATTATTTATTGGGTTGGACAGATCAAATTCATAAAAATGCCAAAATATGCCTTCAAAACTTTCGAATCCTTCAAGAAGATTAAAACTTTTTGGAATGTTAATATCTAATAGACTATTCTTGATTTTATCATATTTTCTTGGAGAGTACCATCCATATTCCATTCCTAGATCATCAAGATCTGATTTACATCTCCATTTCCCATTAAGAGAAATAATGTTCATTAAAAACTACCTAATTTCTTAGTTAAATCAGTTATTTCCAATTTGGAATGTAATATATCTTACTAAATTTATCATCAATTTTAAAATGTGCGTCAGCTTTTACAAAATTTTAAATTTGCAAATTTTGCATTTAGAAGGTTGTTATTCATCGTTTAAGATGATCTAACCTTAAAGTTTAAAAATAAGGAAGACGGAATAATAATTAAATAATTTAATTAAAACATTTTTAAATCATTTTTAAAAACTTTAAAGGAGGAATAAAAAAATGGCTAAAAAAGCTGCTGTTGATGCCCTTTTTGTCAAAAGCAAAGTCCGAGAATATATTAAAAGCAAGGGATGCAACACAAGTGGGGATTTAATTGATGGTCCTGCACTTAACGATGCTATAATTGATGTTCTCGACAAAGCAATTGGGCGTGCAAAAGCTAATAACCGAAAAACAGTCCAAGAGAAGGATCTATAAACTTCTCGCCTTAATGTTTTAACTTTTTTTTTTAAAATTTATTTTTTTCTAGTTTTTGATATTAAAATAAAAATTACAAATTTTCTACTCTTTTTATGTTTAAATTACCTAAAAGAGATGTTTTACGTATTAACACACAACCCACAAATAGTAAATAAAGAATAAAAATTCCAACCCAAATCGCCTTATACCTTATTCTCTTCCTTGAGAAAATGGAATTTTTTATTCTTATTTCTCTTTTTTCTTCAAATCCATTTTTTCATTTTTCAGCTAGATCTTTATCAATTATGAAGAATCCTATTGACATTACACTCTTAAGTTTCTGAAGATCGTCTTTCAATTTTTTTACACGTTCAAATGGTCCTGATACTGCAATAATTTCTAAGCATTTTTCGTATTCTAAATGAACGTGCATTGTAGAAATAATTATGTCATGAAAATGATGTTGGATGTCATTTTTTAAGATTTCATCGGCTTGTTGAACATTTGCGTAGATAGATCTCGAAGAATAGTCATGATCGTGATCAGGATCATGTGTATTTTCATGATGATGTTGGTGATTTAATTCAACATGTTCATGAGTCATCATTATGGAAATACACCCAACCACATTTTCTGATACTACTGAAATATTTTCTTCTTGGATCATGAAGAGGTACATAGATTTTCTAATAGCATCAGACCTAGAAATACCCAATTTATTTCTAAATTCCTCAAATTTATTATACAGATCTTGAGGAAGAGAAATTGTAAAACGTTTATATTCTTCCATTTTAGGCAACTGATTTAAATAAAATTGAAGTAATGTGAAAATTTTATTTTTTTATTAGAATTGCAATTGGCACACTAGCCTGTCTCCATTGTGCAATCTTTCCACTAAATGTTAAGTCTAGTTTTACTCGTCCATGATCTCCGATAATGATCATTAAGGAATTTGGTCTAAGCTGTTTGTAATTACTTAATATCCATTTATCAGTTCTATTGATTAATTTTTCTATCAAATCTTCTGGTGTTCGTTGCCGTAGTTGTTGTTGCTGTTTATGTAAATTCTCAAAATCTAAATAGTGCATCCATGAAAGATCGTGTGTGTTGATAGCTTTTGCTGATTCAACCCATGTACTCATATCTGTATCTTTAGGGATCGATTTTGTGCCTCCATCATATCTTTCTAAATCTTTTTTCCTTCCAATAAAGCAAGAAGTTTTACCAGCATCACTAATGGCCTTTAATAAATGAAATCCATTAGGTTCAATTTCGAAACCACCAAACATTAATTGGTGTAATACTCCTAAAGTGTAAGGATTTTTAGTACTTAATAATGCCATAAGTTGTGAATTCGTAATCATAAAGGATGGTTTAAAAAATGTTATCTCGAATAAACCAAAATTATCAATTAGGTTTATACTTATACGTTCAATCCCCTTATATTGTTCCACTATTTGTTGAACAGGTTCTGGGATTATGTCCTCAGGAGGGTCAATATCTAGTAATTTTAATATAGTCGCTGGTAATTGATTCATATAGCATTTGAGAGTTTGAAGTTCACTCATAATTGTGCCCTAAACTTGAAATAATAAATAATTTTATGATAATTCTTAATATTATAATAATAATTATTATTAATATTACTTTTCTTATGCTATTGGATTATTAATCGGAAAAATGGGAAATGAAAATATTATATATTGATATGCTTAATTCTGGAATTTCAGGGGATATGCTTCTCGCAGGTCTTTTAGGATTAATTCCAGAACCTAATGTAGTGTTACATGAATTAAAGAATTTGAAAAATTTTCTTCCTAACGTTAAAAAACTAAACATTGAATTAGTACATAAGGAACGTAATGGAATTCAGTTAAATCAATTAAAAATAGAGATCGATGAAACAAAGGCTCAAAGAACAGCTAAAACTTTACAAGAGTCATTAAGAAGGTATCTTTTGAGTTCTATGTTATCTAATTCAGCACAGAATTATGCTATTAAAGTTTTAAATTCTTTGATTCAAGCTGAAGCGGATGTCCACGGAGAATTAATTGAGAACATACATTTACATGAATTGAGTTCGATTGATACTTTCCTAGACATTATTGGTGTAACAATAGTTCTTGATGAAATAAATGCTTTTAACGATGAGTTTTGCTTTTTTTGTAGTAAAATACCTTTGGGGGGTGGTAATGTTTCTACAAAGCATGGCATCTTATCCATTCCAGCCCCAGCTACTTTAAAGATATTAGAAAATTCAGGTATGATAACATTTGGGGGACCAATAGATTCAGAACTTATTACCCCCACTGGAGCTGCACTACTAAAAAACTTGGAGCCTGAATTTCTTCAGTATCCTGCAGAAATGAAAATATTAAAATCAGTTTATAGCACAGGACAGAAAAGCTTTGATAACTTCTCAAATATCTTAAGATTGATATATGGCGAAGATAAGGGATCTATTATTTCTAATTCAAGTCATCCTCTACAACAGTATGTGGAACAAGTTTCTATATTAGAAACTGATGTTGATGATGTTTCTGGAGAAATTCTAGGAAATTTTATCAAAAAATTTGAAAATGAAGACATTTTAGATATTCAAATATTCCCAAGTATAACAAAAAAAAACAGACCAGGTCACATTATAAAAATTCTTTGTTATCC
>JBHLLJ010000019.1:0-32386 GCA_048885705.1 Candidatus Hermodarchaeota archaeon
CATTGCGATAAAACCATTAGCATCAAAATTGTTTATTTTGGACCTGCTTTTTCAGGTAAGACCACTTCAATAAAAGCTTTATTTTCTCATTTTGGTAAAGCTGAAGCTCTCCATAGTATTGAATCTACAGTGAATAGGACTTTATTTTTTGATTATGGTATAGTAACGTTCAAAAATCAGGAATGGAAATTAAAGCTTCACATTTACACTACAACAGGTCAGGATTATTATTTTGTTACCCGCCCAGTAACATTGCGAGCAGTTGATGGTATAATAATGGTATTAGATTCTCAGGAAAAAGTTTATGAGCGTAATTTAGCGTCTTGGCAAGAACTTATATCTTATTTTCGTGAATATCTTAATGAAATTCCAATAATAATTGCATTTAACAAACAAGATTTACCTGAAAAATTTAATCCAAGAGATTTCTTAAATGAAATTCAATTTGATAAATTTAGAAATGTTGAAAAAAGATTTACTATTGCTATCAGTGGAGAGGGAGTCTTAAAGTGTTTTGAAGATATTTTACGGTTAATTTTAGGTAAATATTATAAAAGTAAGTTAGTTTCAGCTGTTAATTGGTTCAATTAAGCACTTAAGATTTTCTAAATTGGTTGATAAAGTTTTTTATCCAATCAAGTTTAGGAGGATTATGCTCTTTAGCTTTTGAAAGAAATTTTTGAGCTTCACTATTATCCGGATAAATTTCTAATATATAATTACAAAAATCAACTGTATTTCCATAAAAACCAAGTTCATAGGTTATACTTGCTAGATCAAGTAGAGCAGCACGATTAGATGGGTCTTCTAAAATAAGAGTGTTAAGTTTTTTATTAAAAACCATGTATGCTTTAATAAATTTCAATACTTTTTCTGCTGGTAAAATTAGATCTTCGTGTCCTTCACATAGTATATCAATATTTAAAGTGAGTAATTTTTGCATTGATTTAATGTAATCATCTAAACTACCCCCTTGAACATTAATAGCTATACCAGGGAGATCTCCAGCAAATAAAATTCTTTTACCTCCCGTTTCTAAAAAGTATGCTACTGATCCTGGAGTATGTCCGGGAATGTGAATGCATTTAAACTCAAAAATTCCAAATTTTAAAGTTTGTCCATCCTTTTTTATTTTCTTATCAATTTTAATAGCTTCATATTTATAATCTGCAAATATTTCTCCAATACCCGGATCTACTATCTTTAACTCATTATCTTTAACATCTAGTTCGTGTGCATAAAATTTGATATTTTTATTAATTTCTTTAAGTTTATAACAAGCACCAAAATGATCTATATGACCATGTGTTATAAGGCAGTGTTTAATATTCTTAAGTTCAAAACCTTCCTTCTCAATATCTTTAATTGGCTCAAAATTAAGCCCAATGTCAATTAATACTAATCCATCATCGCTATTAGTATCAATCATATAAACACAACAATCCGGTACATTGGGATCATAAGGTTTAACTATGTATACATTATCTACAACTTTTTTCATTTACATTACCAATAAGTTTGCTATTTAAAGTGAATTTATATATTCTGTATTTTTTAAAATGTTATGCTTTGTAGGTCTGTCTTGCATAAATATTAAGGCTATTAACCTAAAAATTTCAAAATTTTAAGTAGTATAAATCTTTATTTATACTAATTCAATCACCTAAAACTAAAACAAACAGTATGTACGAGTGTTTTCCTTGAAATTTATTGAAGAAACATGTGAAAGATGCGGAACTTGCCTTTTGGAGTGCCCATATATAGATATAACACCCCAAAATGCTAAAGATGCTATAACTCATAGGATTGAAACAAAAACAGAGAGTGAATTATCAAAAGATTGTTTTGGATGTGGGTATTGTGATAAGATATGCCCTACAAAATCAAACCCTAGTGAGTTGGCTAGAGAAATAAATCTCAAGAAAATAAATAAACAAGGAATCCCACGTTTTTTTATTATTTCAAAGGAAAATCCTTCTAATTATACTTCTTTAGCATTACAATTTGGACCCGATACAAAAAAGCAAGATATTAAAGAGTACTTAAATCCTCCTAATAGTGAAAAGATGTTTTATCTTGGATGTGGCCTTTCATACGTTCAAACAGATTTAATTAAAACTAAGTTATTAGATGGGTTGCCAAAAATTGGTGGAGACAAATACTGTTGCGGTGGAATTGTGACTATGTTTGGGGATGAAGAAGCCAAAATCAAAGGTAAATCTTTACTCAATGAATTCAAGGAACTAGGAGTCAAGAAGTTTATTATGTTCTGTCCCGGATGCTTAGGAGTTATGAAAGGAATTTACGCGAAACTTCTTCCAGAATTTCAGAATAGTATTGAATTCCAAACTTTCAGCCAGTATATTATTGAAAAATATCATCAGGATGAAATTAAGTTTACAAATAAAATAAACCAAAGAATCACTTTTCATGATCCCTGTGCTTGGATGGATCTTGACCAGGGCGTTTTTGAAGCGCCACGAGAATTACTTGAAATATTAGGTGCTGAAGTAGTTGAAATGAAGCATAATCAGAAGACAGCACTATGTTGTGGATCTCCTTTTTCAGACACAAATAAAGAGCTTTATAAAAAAGTCACAGGAATAAGAGTAGATGAAGCATTAGAGGTTGAAGCCGACATGATTGCTGTGAGTTGCACTGGATGTTTGAGATTAGCAAAACCTGCAAAAGAAAGAAATATTGAAACTTATCATATGCTGGAATTAACTCAAATAGCAGTTGGAGAAAAGCCACCGCATAGAACCATTGAAATCAGAGAAAAATTTGATAAACTCATAGAAAAAGCATTAAGTGAAAATCCTGATTTACTAAAAGATAAAGTTATAATCAAGAATGGAAAAATCCAACGAATTTAATTATATAGAGGACTTTTCTTAATGAAATTATTAGTTGAGTTTTAGATTTTTTCATTTCTCTTTTTGAAAAATATACTAAAATGTAAAAATTATAAATTATTAAAAAGATAGTTTCATATTGAAAATAAATCTAAGTTTTACTCAAGATAATAAAAATCGAGGGAGATAAAAATGAAAAGTATTTTGGATGTAATTAAATCGAGAAGAAGTACTCGTAGATTTAAACCTAATATGGTATCTGATGATGATCTTAATGCTGTACTTGAAGCTGCTAGGTGGGCGCCCTCTGGCGATAATAAACAACCGTGGAAATTTATAGTGATAAAAAATAAGGATTTAATGTTGAAAATTGTTGAATTATCTCCTGCGAAGAAGTTCCATGCAATGTTAAGAAATGGTCCTATTCTCATCGCTATTGTAGTAAATTCGAGAAGATCAAAATGGGTTACTTTAGATGGTGCTATATGTACTCAGAATTTAATGCTAGAAGCTTGGGCTCGAGGGTTAGGTACTTGTTTTTCATCATGGTATCCCACAATGCATACTTCAGTATGTGAAAAAGTTAAGCAGCTACTAAATATACCAGAACATTGGATAATCTTAACATTTACGCCTTTGGGTTACCCTGTTGATGATCCCGAACGAGCACACATTCTTCCAGCCAAAAGAAAACCATTAGATAGATTGGTTTGCTATGAGAAATTTGAATGAAATAATTCAAAACTAAATCACCTTCTAATTAGATTATAAAACTCGACCTTCAGATTGTGAAATAGTCTTTATTGGTCTCAAAACTACACACACTCTCTCAACGCTCTTTACATCAGCACGAGCACGAAATGATTCTATTAATGCATCTAACTCAATAATTTCTGGTACATTGACCTTTACTAAAACACCACATTCTCCAGCAAGAAAATATACTTCTTCACATTGAGGAAGAATTTGGGCTTCTCTCAACAATTCCTTTGTTTCAGCTAAACTTTTTGGAATAAGAGTAAGGAATGCAATAATACATCTTTCATCTTCGCGGCAGATCTTTATAGTGAATTTTTCAATAACTCCCTCATCTTGCAGTCTAATAACTCTTTTTCTTACTGTAGATTCAGATAGTTGTACATTTGGATCTGCTGCAATTTCATGATATGGTCTTCTAGAATCCTCGAGAAGCATCTCTAGAATTCTTTTATCCTTATCATCTAGATTTTTCATACTTGTTCATACCTTCTATTTTGTTTATATTTAAAAAAATAATAATTTTAAATTAAAAATTATAAAAAATTTCGTTTATTTATTACTTTATTACCAACTACTTAACGTATTTGGGGTAATCCTTGAGTAAAGGTTCAAATAATCTTTCATATTCAACAGCCATGCAATGAATTCCCGCAGCTTTCGTAGTTTTCTTGATTTCCTTTATAAAAGGTTCAAAAAATTCAATATTAATTTTGTCGAGTGCTGCATATTTTGCTTGTTTATTCCCTTTGTTTTCTTTTTCTGCAGTCTTGAGTGCTTTAAGGAGATCTTTTGGAACTGAAACTCCAGGTATATAGTTATCGAAATACCAAGCAATCCCATGAGATTTTAGAGGAAATACTCCTAATAGAACAGGTACGTTGAACTGCTCTAAATCCTTAAGAAAATCCTTTGCTTGGTCAATATCGAAAGCGGTTTGAGTTTGAATGAAATCAACTCCTTGTTCGACTTTACGTCCTACCTTGAGAATTTCAGGTTCTCTTGGATTGCTATTTGGGTTAGCTACACATCCAAAATTCATTTCAATTTTACCACCTTCAAGTTCATTACCTTCATAATCGGTTCCTTTATCAATCATCATAGTGAGCATTTCAGCAAACTGAGTACTATCAATATCATATACAGCTCTCCCTTTTTTATGGTCTCCTAGTGCAGTATGGTCCCCAGTAAGAGTCAATATATTTTTTAATCCTAAGACAGCACCAGCAATTACATCTCCAAAAAGGGCAACTCGGTTTCGATCTCTCACAGTGACTTGCCAGACTGCTTCAATTCCTACTTTCTCTTGAATTAAATAACTTGGGACTAATGAAGACATATAAGCATCTCCTTGAGGTCCATCAGTTACGTTTGCGGCAACAATCTTGCCAGTTTTTTTCATTTCCTCTGCGGAATGGAATATTTCAGAGAGATCTAAAATTTTCTTAGGTTCCAACTCCCCAGTAAAGACAAAATGACCCTCTTCAATTGCTTTACATAATTTACTATATGCAGGTCTTTTAACCATTTATCACTTCGCCTCCTCTTTTTTTTCTTCTACGTTTGTATATTCTTTATATATTGTGATGTAACTCGGACTCGTTGATGTACGATAATCTCTTGGACCACGATACTTTTTAAATAAATCAAGTCTATTAAACTCTTTTAATCTCTTCCAAATATTAACCCATGCGCAGGGAATTGTATATCCTCCTACTTCACACATCCCATCAACCATTCCTCCGCAGGGACCATTACTTAGATGCTTAGCACAACCAGCACGAGGACAAACACCACCAGTTTCACCGATTATGCAGTCTCCGCATTCTTCACAATATTCAATATAACTATTTTCACCACTGTTTTGGACTCCTCCAAAATGACTATCTTGAGCAGGATAAGTCAAAATTTCTGGTAAAACTCTATTTAACATCACAACACCTAATCCACACGCTAATGATACAATCGCTTCAAAATCCTCAACGTTAGGTCGTACAGTTGTTGCAGCAATTCTATCATCACATTGTCTAAGAACTGTTATTGCTTTCCACTTGAGCTTTTTGCCTTCCGTCCGGGCTTTTAATTCTAGCAACTGTCCTAAAACTTTAGCTTCGGTCAAACTTCTTGGTGGTTGGCAACACCCATCACAACCTGTAATTAAGATTTTATTGTAATTTTTTACCATCTCATAGATTTCGTTTATATCTTTTTGTTGTGTAATTATCATATCATATTACTCCTTTCTTTCATACTTTTTTTCAATTTTTTTTTATTTTATAAGATTTATCTTAAACTGTGTTTGAAAAAAAATCACACTATTTATGTTGTTAATTTCTCAATTAACTTATTTGGTTTTACACTTCTATTTTTCAAGCTTAGTTCTTCTAACTCTACTCCGAGCGCTATGGCCATCATTTCAGCTAGATAAAGCACTGGAATATCCAATTCTTTACCAGTTTTTCTAGCGATTATCTTCTCTTTTCGGTCATATTGAGTTGTACAGGCAGGACAAACGGCAACTAACCCATCAACATCTTCTTCAAGTTCACAAAGTTCAGTCATTTTATCTTCGACTAATTTTTCACCGATTTCTTCTTGTAATCTAGCACAAAATCCACAACATTCCAATTTATTGGCAAAATCCACTGTTTTTGCTCCAAGAGTTTGAAGAATAATATCTATTTTCTCAGGTTTTTCGGGATGATCAAATTGCATAATTTTACTTGGTCTAACTAAATGACATCCATAATGAACAGCAAGATTTAAATCATCCAATGGCTTAACAACTAAACTTTTTATTTTGTCTAGCCATTCTGGTTGGCTAAATAATTCAACAAAGTGATAAACTTTTGTTTTTCCAGTATAATTATAATTGATTTTATTTAGGATAGCGTTTATTTTCTTAAGATATTCCTCATCTTCTTCAAGCAATACACTAACAGTTTTTAAAGTCTCATAACAACCCGAACATATAGTTAAGATATCTAAACCCATTTTTTCGGCAATAGCTAAGTTTCTTGCTCCTAATGTCATCCAGGTGTCGATATTCAATGATTGCAAGGACACAGGTTCGGGGCAACAACTAACACCTTCCATTTCTCTAAGTTTTAAATCTAAAATGCTTGCAACGTCTCTAAAAGCCTTCTCTAAATGAGGAAGTTTAAGTGGGATAGTGCATCCAATGAAAAAACCCAATTCCTTTTTCATTATTTATCATCCACCTCTTGTTTTGCGAGACTCCCAAGTCCCGTTTCTTCAATAATAAATTTTATTTCGTTTAGATCTGGAGGAATTAGATTAGGTAATCCCATTCTTTCTCGTCGTCTGTCTATGTTGTCTTTCAATCCACCAGTGTAGGGCACAACATATCCGTTATTATAGATAGTAACTACAGTACCTGAATATTCTTTAGGAATTTTACCTTCCTTGACAGCCATATTTCTTAATAGTGCCAGAATAAATGAATAATCAACATTCTTTGGACATCTTTCAGTACATCTATGACATAAAGAACAGGTCCAAATAGCCTTACTCGAAAGTACTTCTTTTTTTAGACCTAAAAGGCAAGAAGCTACAACTCTATGTGGTTGCATATCTACATATTCTGTAACTGTACAACCACTACTACACACTCCACATTGAATACATTTTAATAGGGATTTTGCTCCAACTTTTTCGCTAATTTCATATCTAAATAAATGATCTAATTCACTATCTTTTTTCTTTAACATCTCAGTCATTTCTTAAGTCCCCTCCTTTGCTTTTTCTTTTTTAGTTTCTATCTTATCACCAGTTTCTGCCAATGGACCTAATTCTTTGACTCGTTTTACGAAGTCCGTAACAACTTCAGAGAAACGTTTTCCCTCACTAGCAGAAACCCATTCAAGTCGATATCGATCAGGGTTGATACCTACTTTTTCAAGGATTTCATGGATTTCATTATATCTCCGTAGCATATCATAGTTGCCTTCTAAATAGTGACAGTCACCAATATGACACCCTCCAACAAATACTCCATCAGCTCCTTCTAAAAATGCCTGTAAAATGAAATGTTTCGGAATTCTACCAGTACACATAACTCTAATAGGTCTGATATTTGTAGGATATTGAAATCGGCTTACTCCACATGTATCTGCTCCAGCATAACTACACCAATTGCATAAGAATGCCACAATCCTAGGTCTTTCATCGACAAATTCTCCTTTTACAGCTTCTTGGATCATAGGATAAATTTGTTCATCTGCGAAGTGACTCATAGTAATAGCACCAGCAGGGCATGCAGCAGCGCAGTCACCACATCCTTTACAAAGGAGAGGGTTAGATTCAGAAACCAGTATTTCGTTATCAAAGTTGACCCCAATAGCTCCGAAATTACAGACTTCCTCGCATTTTTGACAAGCGATACACAAAGCAGGATTAACTAATGAAACTAAAGGTTCATTCTCGACTTCACCAGAAATGAGAGGTATCAATGCGTGGGCGGCAGCTCCTCTTGCTTGTGAGATTGAATCAGCAATACCTTTTGGGCCATGACAGGTTCCTGCCAAGTAAATTCCATCAGTTGCGAAATCAACAGGTCGTAATTTAATATGTGCTTCTAAGAAAAAGCCATTTTGGTCTCTTGCACATTTTATCATTTCACCTAATTTTTGAGTATCATTTGGAATTAAGGGAGTAGATAATATTACTTTATCAGCTTCTATGCTTAGGTCTGTTTGAGTAAGAATATCTTTTACGTTAACAACTAATTTTCCATTATTAGGATCAACAGTAGGATAATCATTAAATCGTATGTAATTAACATTCTCTCGAGCTTTCCAATAATATTGTTCCTCATCTGTTCCTACTCGAATATCTCGATATAAAACATAAAGATTGGAATTAGGGTAGTTTTCTTTTACATATAGTGCATGTCTTATTGATTCAGAACAGCATATCAAGGAACAATATGTTACTCCATTGCTCCCTTCAGGTTGGCGAGATCCTACACAATGGATGAAAACTAAAGTTTCTCCATCTTCTAAGTTATTATTTTTAAGTCTTTCAGATAATTCTAGCTGAGTCATCACATTCTCGTTTTCACCATAATGATACCAGCCTTTAGGTTTATATTCATAAGCACCTGTTGTGGTTACAATAACACCAACATTCAAATCTAATTCTTTTTCAGCTACATTATCCTTTACTTTTACTTTAAAATCGCCAATAGAACCTTTAACGTCTAGAACTTCGGAATTTAAGTAAGTAACGATATTTTTTTTCTTATTATATTCAGTTAACTTATCCTCTAAGAATTTTTTTGAATCGATCCGGTCAAAGTTAATTTTATATATTAAGTTTAATTGGCCTCCCAATTTGGTGTCTTTCTCCACGAGATGTACTTTAAATCCTTTATTAGCAATTTCTATTGCTGCACTAATCCCTGAAATCCCTCCACCAACAATTAGAGCTTCAGGGACAACATCACCTTTAATTTTATACTCAGGTTTTTGTTTTGTAACCCTAGCAACGCCCATTCTTAAAAGATCTTTTGCTTTATCAGTAGCTCTTGGATTGTCATGCATATGTACCCATGAATCTAATTCACGAATACTAACAAAATTGAATAAATACTCATTCAATCCGGCTTCTCTAATCGTCTTTTGGAATAATGGTTCATGAGTTCGAGGTGTACATGCTGCCACTACAACTCTATTTAAACCAAGTTTTTCTATTTTTTCTTTAATAGTGTCTTGTGTTAATTGAGAACAACTATATTTGTTCTCCATAGCAAATGCTACGTTTGGTAAAGTTTTAGCATAATCTACAAGATTAGGGACATCTATATACCCTCCAATATTTATACCACATCTACAAATGAATACACCTATTTTTACTTCATCACTAGGTTTAACCTCTTTTAGAGGAGGCAATTCAACTTTTGTCTCTTCATCGCTTAAGGGTGTAGCAAATGTAGCTGCTAAGGAAGCAGCACCTCCCGCTTTTGCAACAGAATTTGCGATATCATCAGGAGATTGACATGAGCCAGTAACAAATATGCCTTTCTTAGTTGAATTTAAATCCTCAGTAGAATTGTCAGTTTTGAAAAATCCCAAATCATTTAGTTCAATCCCCAAAATATTCGCCAAGTTTTCAGCATCATTTCTAGGTTTTACAGCGTTTGCCAGAACGACTAAATCAAATTCCTTAGTCTCAACGTTTCCAGTATCTAAGTTCGCTGACTTTATAAATAAATTATGATTATCAGGATTTTCTCTTACATCTCCAGGAACTCCATGGTGATAATGCAAATTATATTCATCCTTAGCTCTTTCAATAAATTCTTCTTGATTTTTTCCGATAACGCGTATATCGTTGAAATATATAGTTACATCCGTATCTGGAGCATGTTCTCTAGTAACTACTCCTTCCTTGGCCATATACATACAACAAAATTTAGAGCAATAAGCACAAAGATCTTCATTTCTAGAGCCTACACATGCTACAAAAGCAATATTATGAGCATGTTTCCTATCTGAAGGACGAAATAATTCACCTCCTGTAGGACCAGAAGCACTTAGTAATCTTTCATATTGCATTGCTGTAATTACATTTGGATATTCTCCATAATGATACCTGTCTAAAACTGAAGGATCAAGTTGATCATATCCTATTGCGACTATTATTGAAGCCACATTATAATCAACTATTTCATCTTTATCCTCCCAGTTTATAGCCCCAGCTTCGCATTCTTTCTCACATAGTTTACATGCCTCCTTTGTAAGATAAAGGCATTTTTGAGCATCTATAACGGCTTTGCGTGGAACTGCCTGTGGAAAAGGGATATAAATCGCAGTTCGATTCCCCATACCTTCTTCAAATTCAGAAGGGATTTTTTTCATCGGACATTTTTCACTACATGCTCCACATCCGGTACATACGTCCCAATTTACGTATTTAGCCTTTCTTTTAACTTTAACATTGAAGTCTCCAGCTTTACCAGAAACTTCTTGAACTTCAGAATACGCCAGCAATTCTATATTGGGATGTCTACTAGATTCAACCATCTTAGGAGCTAATATACAAATTGAACAGTCCAAAGTAGGAAAAGTTTTATCTAATTGCGCCATTCGTCCTCCTACTGAAGGAGTTTTTTCAACTAGAATCACTTTATAACCTTGTTCACCCAATGTTAATGCTGCCTCAATTCCCGAAATTCCGCCTCCAATGACCATTATATTACTATTCATAACTATTCCATTTCCTTCAATTTTTTATTTAGATTTTAATATTCTATTAATTTAATAGAAATATTTAATCAAATTTGAAAATTGTTTTTAATTCAAATAAGGTAGAATTTTATAATGATTATTATTGACAAAATTATTTATAAATGTTTGTCCTTTTGACTAATTCTAGTAATTTTCGATCAAAATTCGTCAGAAAAAGTTACTCGATAAAAATGATTATAAGAAAAGTTATTGTTTTTGTTAATTTTCTTTTTAGTAATATAATTCCAAAAAAAATATTATCTTTGCTCAAATATGTACTTTTTTGTCATTAATACTTAATAAAAAAAGTAGAATTTCCAATTAAGAATTCAATATTTAATTAATTGGTCTAATTTTTTATTAATTGCTTGAATTGTATTCAAAAACTTGAAATCAAAGGTATAATTTTAATATTTTAACCACTAATTAACTATTAAAAATATTATCGAGAAAATAATAAATATAATATCTAAGTATATTTCTATTTTAAATATAAAAATAAGAAAAGTAAAATCAAGTCTTTATTGCACTATTAAATATTTGGTGAAACAACATAAAAATTTTAGTTTCTGGACCACTACAATCAGGAAAATCGAGTTATATAAAAGCATTAGATGATAATGCATTGAATGTAGAAGCAAAAGGTAAAGATGATAAGTTTTATACCGTTGCGATGGATTTAGGGAGCGTTAAATTAAATGGATTTGATGTATTTTTATTTGGCACACCAGGCCTTTTAAGATTTTCAGTTATGAGAAGCATTTGTACTAGTGGCTCGGATGGGGTCGTTTTTATATTTGATGCTGCTGCTCCTGAAAAAGATGATAGTGCAATAGTAATTTTAAACTCAATAAGAAAAATATTACCACCAAATACCCCAATGGTTTTTTTAGCGAATAAACAGGATGTTGAAGGTGCTCGACCTCCAGAAGTTATTCGTTCACAAAATTATTTATCTGAAGATACCAAAATATTTCCGACAAGTACAAAAAATAATTTAAACATAAGAGAATCCATCACATTTTTAGTCAATCATATCTATGAGGAATATTCAACATTACTCCAAACCCTACGTAATTATGAGAATAATATTGAAGGTTTAGCAGAAGAGTTAAAAAAAGATAGAATGCAAATGCGAAATTTCTTAAATAATTTGGAAATTAAACGTTTTATAGAAGTTGATAGAATAAATAAAACATACAAAGTTAAACCTGGTTTAAAATACTTAGTTTAATTTTATATTTTTAGATAAACCATTTTTAAAATGATAAGGGAGAAATTTCTTCGGAATCAAACTTATTTTTTAATTCTAATAGAAGAGTTCTTTGATTATTAAGAATATTCCAGAAAAATTTTGAGACTTCCTTTTCTTTTTTATACATAGTTTCTACGCGATCTAACTTTTCTAATAATTTTGTAGGTCTTATGGAGAATTGTTGAATATAATCGGTTTCTTTATAATCTTTTTGTAGGTATTGTTTAAAAAGTGTTTTTAAATCTAAGTATTTAGGTATATAGCCAATAGGTGTTTTTATTGCCTCATAATCATTATAAACTCGACCCTCTGACCAAATTACCCAGCATAGTTTATCTAAGATACCATTTAAATATTTCCCGTCTTTATTTTTAAGAAAATAATTGGTTGCAAATACCTTTGGAGGATATTTTAAACTCTTTCCAAACTCTTGATGGTTTTTGAGATATTTTCCCAAACTAACAACCATGAAGTCAAGATTAGCCATAGGTTGCTGCATCCTTACTCCTTCCGCACCTAAAGTAGCTGAAGTAGTTTCTGACTCAATTGAGGCTCCTAAGAAGACTCCATGTTCCCAATCTACACTTTCAACTATAGGCGGCATGGTATCGCTATCCCGACCTCCATAAAGAATTCCATGAACAGGTACTCCATCTTGATTATGTAAGTTTGGATCTGCATTATCTAATTCTTCAATACCAATTGTATAACGAGCATTCGGATGAGCATGAGGAATTTCCTTACCATTTTTATCTTTCTTTCCTTTATGCCATTGACCTGAAAAATTTTTACCATCATTTGGAGTTTTCCTTCCATCTCCAAGCCAATAACAATCCCCATCTTTAATTAGTACATTAGAAAAAATTGTTTCACGAGGGGTTGTGAGTGCATTAAAAATAACGGGATCATCATCATTATTTACATCTTTGATGATTCCAAAAATACCCTTCTCAATATTTACCGAATGGGCATATCCATCTTCCCAAACTCGAAGATAAGCTATATCATCACCAACTATAGTTTGCCCCGGCAGCATAGCAGTACTAGTTTTGCCACAAGCAGATGGAAATGCTCCACAGAAGAAGGAAATTCTATTTTTACCTCTCGGATGAACTCCCATTATAAAGTAATGTTCAGTTAGCCAATCTTCATGATTAGCTTTATATATCCCTAAACGTAAAGCAAGTTTCTTTAATCCAAGTGAGTTTCCAGCATATTGATTATTTACTGAAAGTACACGTCCTTCTTTTAAGTCAATATATATTCTTCTTTTATCAAGATTTTTGGTTACGGGAGGATTTCCAGTTAATTCACCCGAAGAGTGAATAAAATAAAAGAAGTCATTTGATCCATTAAAATTTTTAAATTCTTCATAACCCGGTCTATAGAGAATATCTTCCGAATGAGCAACATAAAACGAGTCTGTCATTTGTAATGCTAGAATTGAAAATTTAGAGCTTTTTGGTCCTAAACAGAAAAATCTTATTACACATTCATGACCACGCATACATCCATCCATAATTTCCAAGATTTCATTTAAACCACTCTCTCTTTCCATGGTGTTTATCCAAGGGTATAAATCTAATTCATTTTTAGGCACTAAAACTTGAGTGTTTTCTTTATCTCTAGCTTGATCATGATCAGCCATTGTGAAAAATCCATCAAAATGAACAGTATGGCCCTTTAGATTGAGCTTTATTTCTTCTCCAAGTTCAATAGCTCTTTTTCTTACATAATCAATGTCTTCTTGAGAATCAGTTATAACGGTTACTTTATTAGGTTTACATAAGGAAACAAAATCATTTACAACTTTTAATACAGATTCATTTTTTAGAGCTTTTAGCTTTTGTAGATTAGCATCGTCAATTATTTCCATTTTCTATCAGATAGCCTTTTTTACAATTGAAATATTTAAAATTAAACTTAAGTGTGTGTAGAAAAATTTTTGAAATTCTTTTAATTTTTCTTTTTTATTTTTCTTAGAGTTCTAAAATGGTTTCTTCCCATATATTAATAAAAAAGAGAAATAATAAAAATAAAATAAATTCAATTTTGCTTTTATAATCCTTCTGATTTGGAACCTTTTGCGCTAATAATTCTATCTACTCGTAAGATTAATGTAGCTAATTCACTTCCAGATTTGATAATATGATTGATTAATGCTGCTGGTTCAACAATTCCTTTTTTGAAATTATCTCCAATAGTATTTGTAATGGTATCAATCCCCACCCATTTGTCATCCTCGGTTTTATGAGCTGCTCTTAATTCAGTTAACTTTTCGATTTCTTCTAACCCTGCATTCTTTATTAAAGTCTTTGGAATTTCTTCAAGTGCTAAAGCAAATGCATTTACAGCTAGTTGTTCTTTTCCACCAATTTGATTTGCATAAGCCCTGATTCTTTTAGCAAGTTCAATGTAAATAGCACCTCCACCAGCTACGACTGACTTTGTGTCTAGTATTTTGGCAATAACAGACAACACATCGTGTAAAGACACTTCTGCAGTACTAAGAATCTTATCAAGCCCCCCTTTGAGTAATATAGAAACGGATTTAGGATTTTTACAACCTGAAAATAATGTATATTCATCATCACCCAATTTTTCAAAATGTACTTTTTCAGCAAAACCTAAATCATCATCAGAAAGTGATGTTAAATCATCCACAAGTTTAGCACCAACAGCTTTTAAAATAGATTTATAATCACTCTCACCAACATTCTTAATAGCAGCGATTCCGTCCCTTGCTAGATATGCTCCAAATTTATCGGAAATATCACTACTATTAACAATTAAATTTACTCCTAAATTCTTGAAAATTTGTAGATAATTTGTAAGTATTTTATCTTCTTGATCGAGGAATCCTTGCATTTGCGATGGACTTGAAATTCGAATTTGTGCGTCGAATTCTGTCTTTTTGACATCTAGTTTGCGTCGAATAACAGCGATCTTTGCATTTTTGATAGTATCTGGCATCATAGAATTCACTTTTTCCTTTTGAGTATACACTCCATTAATTAATTCAGTTTCTTTGAGGGATTTTCCAGGAGCTTTAACAATTTTTACATTACTTACTTTTGAGAAAGTGTTTCCTTCATCGTCAGCTATATTCTTAACTGCTTCAAGAGCTAAAGCGGCAAAAAATTCTCTTAATGGAGAAATATCTTTAGCATTCATGGCAGTTTTAGCCGCATTTATAAGAACTTTATCATCATCTTTCGAAATTTCCACGGCTATTTCTCTAATTATTTCAAGGGCTTTATCAGCTGCTATTTTATACCCATGTATAATTGGTTTTGGGTGTATATCTTGTTCAATCAATTCTAATGCATTTTCTAATAATGCAGCGGAAAAAATTACTGCAGAGGTTGTACCATCACCAATATCATCATCAATAGATTTTGCTACATTCACCATCATATTTGCTGCGATATTTTCAATATCAAGATTTGAAAGAATTTCAGCTCCATCATTAGTTATAGTCACATCTCCCATAGAATCGACCAGCATTTTTGACATTCCCTTTGGACCAAGAGTTGACCGAACTGTTTCTGCTATTGCGACCATTGCATTAATATTTTGTTTTCGAGCCTCTTTTTCTCGAACTTCTTCTGTACCTTCTTTCAGTATGATTATTGGGACATTACTCATCAATTTCACTTCTTTATTGTAATTTTTAATCTTTATTTAAAAGATCTTATGATTTAGGGATCTATATAAATAAAATTAAAAAAAGTTTATGGAATTATTAAAAATATAATTTATAAATCATTTGAAAGAATTTTGTTAAAAACGGCTTAAATTATGTGTAAAATGAAATTATAAATCAACATAACTCCTATTTTTGTATTCTTTTAAAATCATGTTAGAATTAGTTCTTGTGATATATTGTTTTTGGTTTAACACTCTAATGAAGTTATGAACATCTTCGCTTTCTTTAAACCTACAAATCAGCGCAGCAGACTGTTCTCCCGTTGTATGAAAAATGCTACATACTTCAGGAATTTCTTTCAAATCTTTTAAAATCTCTTCAGTAAATTTTCCATCACAGTTAATTCTTATAAGGAATGCTAATTTATAGCCCAATTTCTCATTATTGAGTTTAAGTGTATAACCCTCTATTACACCGTTCTTCTTTAGTTTTGAAATCCGATTGTGTATTGTACCAATTGAAATGCCTAAATTATCTTGGATCTCTCTGTAACTTGTACGAGCGTCTTCCTGTAGGATTCGGAGGATATTTCGATCGATTTCATCAAGGATTTTTTCTTTCTTCATTCTTCACTCAATATATTTTATTTTGAGAACTATATAAAATTTTAGAAAAAATTTCATTTAGGAAAAGTTACATTGAAAATTTTTTAGGATCAATTTTTAAAGATCAAACTTTTTGAAACTAAATACAATTGTCTCAAAATTTATTATGCTGAATATATTTTTAATATCAACAATATTTGAAAAGAGTGAAGAAAAACGTGGATGGCGATTTTAAAATAGACCCGTGGGGTGGTACAGCGCTCGGAGATGAAGATTATGCAAGATTAATCAAGGAATTCGGGATCGAACAGATATCAGATACATTACGCCTTAAAATGAATAAGAATCGCTTTATTAGAAGAAAAATCATTTTCGGACATCGTGATTTAGGTCTTATTTTTAAAGCTATAGAAAAAAACCAACCATGGGCAGTAATGAGTGGAATTAAGCCTTCAGGACCATTTCACTTAGGAACCTCAACTACAGCATTAGAGATCGTGGAATTTCAGCGAATGGGAGCTAAAGCGTATTATGGAATTGCGGATATTGAGTCATGGGAAGATAATGGCATTCCATGGGAAAAAGCAGAGGGAACAGCGGTTGATAATTTAGCAGATATACTAGCTTTAGGTTTAGATCCTTCTCCAGAAAAGGCATATATTTGGAGACAGTCAAAAGAGCCTAAAGTAAAGGATATTTGTTTTAAGGTTAGTAGGTTAGTTACACAGAATATGTTAAACGCAATTTATGGTGATCGAACATTTGGCCTTTATATTTCCTCTTTAATTCAAGTTGGTGATATCATACTTCCACAAGTGATGGAGGGACCTCAACCCACTCTTGTACCTGTAGGAATAGATCAAGACCCTCATATACGTCTTACCAGAGATTTAACCAGAAGAAATTACAAGAAATTTTTTCTACCTGGTGCAACTTATCACTATTTATTAGCGGGAATTGACGGCTCAGAAAAAATGGGAAAGAGAAATCCTAATAGTTATTTTACATTTAATGAGCCTCTAGAATCAATTGAAAGAAAAGTGAAGGGCGCTTTAACAGGAGGGAGGAGAAACCTAAAGGAACAACGTGAGTTAGGTGGGGAACCTCAGAAATGCATGATCTATAAAATGCTTATGTATCATTTTGAAGAAGATGATGAAAAATTAGCTAAAGATTTTGAAATGTGCGTAAAGGGTGAATTAATGTGTGGCGATCATAAGCAAGAATGTGTTGAGAAAGTATTGAAATTCATAAAAATTCATAGAGAGAAAAAGGAAAAATTAATGGGTAAAGCTCGAAGTCTTTTAAAGATAGATTAATATTGTTCTTTTACCTTTAATCGAGTAATAACTTGGGTTCGATAGGAACACTAATGCTTTAAATAAGTAGTTCTAAAATTTTTGTTAAATCATCGAGAAACTCAGGAAATCGCTCAAAGAACTTTTCTTTTTGTTTTTCTTTAAGAACGGCTGATATGAAAAATATATCATTTTTTATTTTCGTTCTTAATAAATATGAAAAAAGTTTGCCTTCGCTTGAAGTAAAATCGAAATTCCCTTCAGTTTTTTCCTCATCCATCCGTTTAAGTATGTAAAGATGTTCTTTAATGGTTTCTATTAACTCAACATATGTTTCTGGGGCAATATCATTATAGAATTCAGAAATAATAATACCATTTCTATCAAATAATATTAGAGCTTGAGAATTAAAAATCTTCAAATAATATTCCAATAACTCGGAAAGCTCAAAAAATTTCCTATCAAACACTGAAAGCCCATATGAGACTAATTGGACAATAGATATTATATCATATATCGAGGATTGCTGAAATAGAATGTTGAAATTGGGGTATTCGTCCAAAATCTTTTCTCGCAGTTTTTTAATATTAGATGAGGTCTTTTCATCAGCCTTTAATTCGGGATCATACTTGTGAAAGGTTATAATTATCGGAACATCCATTTCACTTTCTGAGAAAAATGTTAAGATTGCATTTAAGTATTCCATTGAATCCTCAAATCGTTCTGGATCTTGAATATCGATTACATAGATAATTAAATCAGTAGAATCAAAATAAACATCTTGGTAATTAATATAGATCTCACGATATGTTTCCTGGCCCCCCATGTCCCAAAAAACACAATTACTGCGCAAGAAATTCATCTTGTGATATTCTACTCTAATGGTAGGCTTAAGTTGGACAATATCCTTTGCAAAATCATATTTTTTGTCTAAAGCTGTTAAAATCGATGTCTTACCGGCATTATCAAGACCACTTACAATAATTTTTAACAAACCTTCCATTTAAATTCCACTTGTTCTATTTAGCGATTTTTTAATTTTAATAAAATAATAGATTATATTAATTTAAACTTCTGTGTAAGTAAAAGAGAGATTTTAAATTTAATTTTTATGCCTAATTGGATATTGATCGTTATAATATCGAGATCTCATCTAAGTATTATTCCTATGTTTTTAAATTTAATTTATTGAGGTAATATACTAAAAGAACAGTAATTTTGGAGTAATTAGGATGACATTTATATGATATTTATATTTTTTAAAGCAAACAAACAGATTTTACTCAATAACATAATTTTCAAATAAGGATGATATATTTGATAGAATTAGAAAATAAATTTTTAGAAAATTTAGAATACCAGATAAGCCTAAAAGAGAATACATATAAAAATCTAAAAAAAGTTCCTGTATTCAGTCAACAAGTAAAGCAATTCGACAAATCAGTCATGGATCTTACAAATAAATTCGAGAAAATTCAGCTTCGAGATAAATATCAGATAATAATAACCGAATTGGATAATTTAATTAAAAATGCTAAACCGAAATAAATAATTTTTTAATTTTTTTTAAAATACTCTTATTTTCTTAATCGCCCACAATCATACAATAGATTTTTCTTGATCTTGCTCGTTCATCACATTCAATAAAAACAATTTGTTGCCAAGTTCCTAAAATTAACTTTTGATTTTTAAATGGAAAGACTTGAGATGTTTTAATGAGGAAACTCCTTAAGTGTCCAGCACCGTTATAATCATGCCATGTTTTATGATGAGCATAATCTTCTTCATAGGGTATTAATTTCTCTAGTAACTGCTTGATATCATGGTTAACAAGTCCTGGTTCATATTCTACAGTTGAAATTGCACCAGTAGATCCTGCAACATGAACATTTATTATTCCATCGTTTATGCCACTATTGCTTATACAGTGTTGAACTTGTTCAGTTATATTGATAATGTCGCAATATGCTTTAGTTTTTAAATCAAATGTTTTCAATATTGCTGTCATTTTTCATTTTCTACCTTTCTCACATACACTAATACTCTGAATTTGCTTTAATACTGATCTTGGTAAAATATTTTCATTACCATCCATTAAGGCAAATATTTTTGTTAAAATAAGAAGTTCGGGTTGTTTAAATCCTTTAATATTTGTCCATCCTTTCGATTCTCCTGATTCAATACAAATAAAAAATGGTGATTTTTTAAGTTTTGGGCAATTATGAACCTTACATTTCTCACAAACTTTAGGATAATAATAAACATTACCATTTTTAAGATATATTGAAAATAATCCAAATTTTTTATTTTTAATTTTAATCCAATTCTCAGATTCAAAATTCACATTCAATTTTAGTTTTAAGATATATTTATTCAATTTTTCTGTATTTATAGAAACATTGATTTTATCATTTCGAGTTTCGGGTTCATAATAATCATTACATACATCTGCAATTTCGTCATCATCGAAAAGCAAAGCTAAAGGAATAAAATCAATGAAATATGTATTCTCTAATTCTTTATATTTAGTTCTTTTCAATGAAATATAACAAATCTGATTCAGTATTTCTAAGTCCTCAAATATTTCATTTATCTGGATGTTATTTGAAATTATTAACGAATTAAAATCATCTTTTTTAAAATATTTATTAATTATCTCATCTTTAGTGTATTTTTCAAGGATTATGCAAAACACGACGGTTATTGATGAAACTCGAGGGTGGATTTCTTTAAAGTATTGTAGGATTTGAGCCACTTTTGTTTCTGAAATAAAGATAATAATAGCCTCAGCTCCATTATAAAAAATCGTACGTAGATATGATCTTGGTTGCCTACAATCAATATTCCATAAAAGAAATTCAAATTTTTCATTACTTTTAAAGAAATAGTCAATCTTACTTATGTTTACACCAATATTTCGCTTGTTTTGAATTGATAGACTATTTGAACTCAATTTTTTTTGAAACTCATCCTTGAAATTTTCCATCCCACCTAAAACACATAATTTTTTCTTTAGTACAAATTTTTCTTGGAGCGGAGTTTCTAATGAGCTCATATTGCTTTCCTTTGTTAATAAAGAAAATAGGGTAAATCTATTAAATAATAAATTTAATTATGAATTTTAATTTATTCTTTTTAATATAATCTAATTTTCTAAAATAATGATTTATTGAATAAATTATGAGCAAAAGACTGGATTCTTTCTACAAAAAGATACATAACCCAAAAAATAAGATTCCAGAGTATATAACAATAATTATTCGCCCTGGTAAAAAGCTTATTGATTTTAAAATTAAAAAAGAAGAAGCTAATATTCTGAAAGTGATGGCTCATGATCAGAAATCATCTGGATGGTTTTTACACTCTGTGCATATTCCTTTGAAGAATTTAGGTTTATCTTACGATTCTAAGGATAAAGAAATACTAGAATTTCTATCCCAACCTAGTAAAATTACAAGTAGTAAACCTACTAAAGATTATGTTGAAAATCTATTAAGAAAATATGTGGAGATATTACCAGAAAAGAAGAAGCATTTTTTTAAAACAGAGCGATATAAGAAAAAGAAAGAATTTAAAACAGGGACTCAACTAAAAGGATTTTAACTACTTTATCTTCGTTCCTGGAGGAATTGGCTTTCTTTCGTCTACTTTTAATAAAAATGGTTCGTTATTAAGGTCAGCAGCAAGTAGCATTCCTTGACTTTCGATACTCATTATTTTTCTTGGTTTTAAATTTGTTAAAACAACAATTTTTGTATTAATCAACTCTTCTGGGGTATAATAATGAACAATTCCTGTGATGATTTGCTTTAAAGCTTTTCCTCCACAATCAACCATTAATTTGTAGAGATTATTTGATTTCGGAACTTTTTCACAGCTTTTAACTAATCCAACCCGTATATCCAATTTTAGAAAATCTTTATAATCAATTTCCATGCATTTATCACCCTTTCAAAGGCATTCCATCCATATCTATTTTTTCCTTTACTTTTGGTATTTGTTCTCTGTATGGATTTTCTACATCTTCAATTTTTCTACCAAATGTCAAATATCCCGTATGGCCAATCATTCTTATTTCTGGTCGAGTAGCATTTTCCTTTACTTGTATCTTTCTTTTTATCAATTCGTAAGTATTCACTTCAATAAAGTCTTTAGTTCTCATTACTAAGACGGTTTTTTTCACTTGTTCTATTGTTGGAGAAAAAGAGACAACTGTTCCACTATCCTTTAAATAATTTCTAACTTTCTCAATAGCTTTCCAGGGGGTAGCCATATCTAAAACAACTAAATCTACGTTTTCATGGGGAAGATCATCATTTAAAATATCTCCATATTGAATTGTGACAACATCTTCTAAATTTACCTTTTTTACATTTAAGGATGCTCTTTTAAGTGATTTTTCATTGATATCATATGAATAAATATGTCCATTTGGACGAACTAAATTGCCTAATATACATGTAAGTGCTCCAGAACCACATCCTGCTTCAATTATTACACTACCAGGACCAATTCCAGAATATATTAAAATTAATCCAGTATCTTCAGGGTATATTATTTGAGTTTTTCTGGACATATGTAGAATATAATCAGATGGCAATGGTTTAAGTACGAAAAATTTATAACCTTGAGTTTCATAAGGTTTGGAAAAGACTACAGAACCGAACTTTCTCCCAATAATATCGTCAAACTCAATAATTCCTTTATGCGTATGAAAAGTGCCTCCAGTTTTCACTTGAACAAGCCATCTTCTTTTTTGATCAAGAATCAAAAAGATTAAATCATTTTCTTTAATTATTTCAGAGCTCATATTAATTTCTATCTTTATTCATTTCAAGGACATATAATTCTTTACTTTTTAATAAGAAGTCTTTCTTTTATTATTTAATTACGCAAAATATATTACGCAAAATATATAAAAAATATACAACTCTCATTAATATTAAACTTTTAAAAATCTTTTTTATAAATACTCTTTAATGAATTAATTTATGAGTAGAGAAAGAAACCGAAACACTCCAACATCCCGAACATCATTTAGAGATCTTCAGTTCCAAATAGAAGATTTACGGCAAAAAAGAGATGAATTGAATGAAAAGACAAAAAAATATATTAATGATCTCCAAGAGATTGAAATAGAAATCTCAAATTCATTAAAAATTGCCAAGGAGAAGCATAAAAAAAAAAGAGATTCCTGGAATACTAAGGTAAAACAATTAAAAGAAAAAAAAATTGAATATAAAACCTTATTAGATAATTTACTTGAAGAAAAGAGAAAAATACAAAAACAAGAAGAAGATAGCTCTGATAATAAACAACATCTTTCGATGAAACAAATTGAACGTAAAATTGAGAATTTAGAAAGAAGAATTGAAACAGAAAGACTTGATATTACTGAAGAAAATGACATAATTGATAAAATAAGAGAATTAGCAGCTATGAAGCAAGAGTATTTATCAGAACAGAAAAATAGCGAACTTTTTAAACTCGAGAGAAAAATTGAAATCGTAAAGATCAATCTTAATAAAATCTATGAGCAATTAAACAAATGGTCAGATAAATCCCAAGAAAATCATTCAAAAATGTTAGAAGTATATCAATACGTCGATAAACTAAAAGGAGATAAAAAAAAGCTTGAAGAAGATTTGATTGAGAATAAAAAAACAGCTGATCGTTATCATGATCAATATCTGAAATTATTGAATCAAAGCAAAAAGAGATATAAAGGTAAAAGACCTTATACACCAGCAAAAATGGCAACGGCTAAATACAATGAAAGAACCAAAAAGAATGAAATGATTGAAGAAAAGAAAAAGCAACAATTAGAAATAGCTTTACAAAAACAAAAAGCTGGCAAAAAATTAAATCTATTTGAAGCAAGATTAATACTTGAAAAATCTAAAGAATAGATTTAAACTAATTTTAAAGAATTCTTACATATAGATACTATAAGTAATTTTCATCACTATTTTCAATTTTTTTTAGTAATTTTTAATAAGGTATTGCGAGATCTGAAAAAGGTTTAAAAAAATTGGTAAGTTATTATTTAAATAATTCAAAATTATTAGAAAGAATTGAGTAATGTTGAAGGAAAAACTGAATGAAATTAGAGATCTTCTAATAAAACATCATGATTGGTTCCAAAAATCAATTCCTTTAATTGCTTCAGAAAATATAACTAGTCCAGCTGTTGATGAAGTTTGTGCTTCTGATTTCTCGCATCGCTATGCAGAAGGATGGAGTGGACAAAGAGTTTATGCAGGATGCACCTATATTGACCAAGTTGAGGATATTTGTATGGAACTTACTAAACAATATTTCAATTGTATTCATGCTGATGTGAGGCCAGTCTCGGGAGTTGTAGCAAATTTAGTTATGTATAATGCATTTACATCAGATAATAATGGTAAGATGTGTTGTATGTCCATTGTTCGGGGAGGTCATATTTCACATGGCCCAAGATTTGCAAAAAGTGGAAGAGAAATATTTGGTACTGCCGGAACGACAAGAGGATTGAATGTTGAGTATTTAGCCTTTGATAATGACGAAATGAACCTTGATATTGACGCTTCTGCAAAAATAATAAGAGATTTTGAACCTGAATTAGTTTTATTTGGTGGATCTGTATTTTTATTTCCTCACCCTGTAAAGGAACTTGGTGAAGTTGCAAAAGAAGTTGGGGCATACATCGGTTATGATGCTGCTCATGTTGCTGGTTTGATTGGTTCAGGATATTTTCAAGACCCATTGAGAGAAGGAGCAGATGCCATGACAATGAGTACCCATAAAACTCTTCCAGGACCTCAACATGGAACACTTGTATCAAATAGAGAAGATTTAATTGAGAATTTAAGGTCTTGTGCATTTCCTGCTTTACTTTCCAATCATCATCTTCATAATGTTGCCGGCTTGGCTGTTGCTCTAGCAGAAATGTTACAATTTGGTAAAGAATATCATAAAAATGTTATTGAAAATGCTAAAGCTCTTGGACAAGCTTTATCTGACCAAGGATTGAAAGTATTGATGGAACATAAAGGTTTTACTGAATCTCATCAAATTGTTGTCGATATTACTGAATTTGAAAAAACTATTGGTTTAGGAGGAGATATAGAGGAATTATTGGAAAATGCTAATATAATACTTAATCGTAATCTTTTACCATATGACATTGCTGAGGGTAGACATTATCAAAATCCTGGTGGGTTAAGGATGGGGACTTCCGAAGTTACTAGGCTTGGAATGGGGAAAAGCGAAATGGTTGATATTGCAGGTTTTTTTAAGAAATTACTAATTGATAAAAAAGACCCTAAAAAGGTAAAGGAGGAAGTAGCACAACTTCGAAAGGACTTTCAAGAAATAAGATATTGTTTTCAACCCCAAAATAGAGCTTATGAATATTTGAAGTTTTATTAACTATTAATTTTCCTCTTTTTTCTTTAGAATGATAAAACTTATCTAAAATGATAGATTTTTTAATTTATTCGAATTTTATATTGAAGATTAATAGCTTATATTATTATGAGTCTAGAAATTCTTGAGAATACAAAACATAATTTAAAGTTTGTCGTAGAAGGTATATCTATAGAGATGGCAAACGCAATTCGTAGAATTATCATTTCTGAGATACCTGTGATGGCTGTAGATGAGGTTATCATTCTTAAAAATGATTCTCCATTATATGATGAGATAATAGCCCATAGACTTGCTATGATCCCTTTAACTACAGACTTAAAAACATATAAACTACCTCGAGATTGTGAATGTTCTGGTTATGGGTGTCCTCTTTGCCAGGTTTCTTTAACTTGTGAAGTTACTAACACAACAAATACACCTATTGAGATTTATTCAAGAGATTTAAATTCAAATGACCCTAAAATAGTACCTGTAGTACCAAACATTCCGATAGTAAAAATTGATAAAAATGATAAGGTAATAATTGAGGCATATGCGGTGTTAGGAAAAGCAAGGGAACACGTCAAATGGCAAGCAGTGTCAAATATATTCTATAGATTTTATCCACAAATAGATTTTGATAATTCTAAATGCGCAAAATGCCCTGATAAATGTATTGTTTCAAGAATGTGTCCAGAAGAATTATATGATTTCTCTAATAAAAAAACTCCAATATTAGTAGAGGATTACTGGAAAACATGTACACTTTGTAACTCTTGCGAGAATAATTGTCCAGAGAAAGCAATAGGAGTTTCTTGGAAAGAAGACAATTATATTTTTTCAATTGAGAGTGATGGAGTTCTTGCTTTTGATACTATTGTAAAGAAAACATTTGAGATTTTTTTAGAAAAAATTGATGAATTTGTTGAAAAACTTGGAGAAATAGAGATAATATCGTAAATTATCAAAAAATTATTATAATATTATAAATTTAAGATCTCAGAATTAATGAATTAGAGCGTTATTTAGATGTCTCATAAAATAACTGGTCCTTCAAATTACTACGTTAGAAAATTAATAAGAGATTTATGGAAAACTCAGATTAAAATATGGAAAATAGTCTCAAAAAAATTAAGTGGCCCTAGAAGAAATAGAGTTAAAGCAAATTTATATCATATCAATAAGAATACAAAAAAGAATGATACTGTTATTATTCCTGGAAAGATATTAGGAATGGGAGAATTAGATCATACAATTACAATCGCTTGCTTAGATTATTCAAAAACGGCTAAAAGAAAAGTTGAATCATCGGGTAGTAAATTATTATCTATTGAAGACTTATTAGAGCAAAATCCTAATGGAAGTGGAGTAAAAATTCTATATTAAAATATTAAATAATAATTTAAATGTGAAATGTTTATGTCAATCGAATATCAGTTATATGATGCAACAAACAAAATATTAGGTAGATTCTGTTCAATAATTGCTAAAAAAGCTCTTCTAGGAGAATTTATAGTAATTATTAATGCAAAGGATGCTATCATAAGTGGGACAAAAAAAGATATTCATGAAAATTATTTAGCAAAATTGAAAATATCCACAGCTACCAATCCACGTAGAGGTCCGTTTCATGAAAGGAGACCAGATACTTTTATGAGAAGAATGATAAAACAAATGCTACCCCGAAAAAAGCTGAGAGGAAAAGAAGCCATTAAAAGAGTTCATGTTTATATTTCAGATATTCCAGAACGATATAAAAACAAGTATCAAAAATTAGTCCCTAATGAAGTCAGTAATGTAGACAAGACACGACTTTCATATTATAATAAATATATTACTTTAGAAAACCTATGCAATCGCATAGGTTGGAAAAAAAGTGAAGTTGAGGTTTAATAAATGTCAATGAAAGTGATTCAGTCATCAGGAAAAAGAAAATCAGCTATAGCTAGGGCTGTTTTAACACATCCAGCAAAGGGTCAAATAAAAATTAATAATATCCCTCTACAATTATATGAACCAGAAATCGCAAGGCTGAGAATTCAAGAAGTATTGGAGATCATTAATCATCCTAAACTGGAAAAATGTGATATCAGTGTCAAGGTAAAAGGTGGTGGAACCATGGGTCAAACAGATGCAGTTCGAATGGCAATAGCTAAGTCAATTAATAAATTTATAGGTACTAAAACTATTGAGAAATCTTTTCGAGAATATGATGATTCTCTATTATCTGGTGATTCTAGAAGAACAGAACCAAAAAAATTTGGAGGCAAAAAACCTAGGGCTCGACGCCAAAAGTCATTCAGGTGAAAAAATACTCTCAAACAGTGTCTATTTTTGCACCTAATTCTCTTAAATCTTTAAAAAAAGAAGGATATGAATCCTCTACGATTTCACTTTTTTGTAGGTATGATTCTGAATCCGCATATAAAGCTGCTACAGAGCATGCCATTGCTATTCTATGATCATTATTATGATTTATTGTAGTTCCATTGAGTTTATTGCAATGGAAGATTGTTAATTTATCGTCTTCTTCGATAACTTTAACTCCCATTTTCTTTAATTCTGTTGCCATAGTTTTTATTCTATCAGTTTCTTTTAATCGTAGATTGGATGCATTATAAAGTGTGGTCTTTCCCTCGGCAAATGCTCCTATAACAGATAATATTGGAAACAAATCAGGAATATCAGAACAATCTACTTCTATTCCCTCTAATTTGTTGTCGTTTAATTCACCACTTACGATGACTTGATGATTTTCTTTATTACTTTTGATCGTTGCGCCCATTTTTTCTAAAATCTCAATAATTTGTTTATCTCCTTGTTTATTTTTGAAAGAAAGGTTATTAATTATTACTGAAGATGGTTTTTTGGATAATATCGCCGCAGCAATGATATTTGCTGCTGAAGAAAAATCTCCAGGGATAGTGTAGGACTGAGAACGATAATTTTGTTCATTTGTGATATAAAATTTCCTAGTTTCGAAATTAGCTTGAACATTAATTCCAAATACATCTAAGACCTCTAATGTAATCTCTATAAAGGGTTTAGAGACCAATTGAGATGTAAGTTCGATTTCAATATAATCCTTATTCTTACATTTTAACACTGGACATAATATTAGCAAGGCAGTTAAAAATTGAGAGCTTACATCTCCTTGAATAGAAACTTTATTACACACTTCATTTATTCGTTTAATTTTAAGTTTCTTATTAGATAATTTAAATTCTGCACCTAATTGTTTCAAAGAATTTAGTAGAGGGAGTATTGGCCTTTGAAGCCGTAAAAATTCTCCTTTAAATTTAAGACCTCCTTCAATTACTAGACTTAATGCGCAAAAGATTCTAATCGTTGTACCAGAATTTCCACAATTAATAAACTTTTTGACAGATTTATAAGCATCTTTATCACGCTTTATAATATAGGCATTCCCATTTTTTTTTAGAATCCTAACTCCTAATGATTCTAGTGTATTTATAGTAATTGAAACATCCCCGCTTATTAAGGGATTTTTAATTATTGAAATTCCTTCAGCAAGACTTGCGGCTATAAAGGCTCTGTGTGAATAACTTTTAGATCCAGTTGCTGTGATCTCACCATTTAAACTGTTAGTTATTGGATTAATTTTCAAATTCATTAAGTAATAAATAGAAGGTAACAGATATAATATTAATTACATGATCATTTTAGACTATTGTAATATTAATTAGCAAGATACGTGAAAAATTTGGATAATTCTTTAGGTACTAACTTCAGAATAACATCATTTGGAGAAAGCCATGGTAAGTTAATAGGAATTATTATTGATGGAGTACCGGCAGGAATAGAATTTGATTTAAAATTCATACAAAGTGAAATTGATAGGAGAAAACCTGGACAATCATATTTAACAAGTCCTCGTCTTGAAGAAGACAAAGTTGAAGTTTTGGCTGGAATTTTTGATAATAAAACAACAGGAGCACCTCTCTGTTTAATAATTGAAAACAAAAATGTAGATTCATCGACATATGAAAATTATCATAATTTCTTACGCCCTTCACATATTGATTATCCTGCTTTAAAAAAATACGAAGGCTTTTCTGATCCAAGAGGATCAGGTCGCTTTTCTGGGAGGATTACAGCAGGTTTTGTAATGGCGGGGGCTATTGCTAAACAAATTTTAAAAAAATATAAAATCGTTATTTTTGCCTATACAAAGAGTATTGGAAATATTATTGACTCCAAAGATTATTCTCTAATTGAACTTGAAAAATTATATGAGTTAAGAGAAAAATCTCTTGTAGGTGCGATCGACCAGGAAAAATCAAAATTAATGGAGACATTAATTGATAAGGTTAAGAATCAAAGAGATTCAGTCGGAGGGACTATAAAATGCATTATTATTAATTTTCCACCCGGGAAGGGAGGTCCCATATTCAATAGCATCGAATCAAAGATTAGTAACGCGATTTTTGCAATTCCTGCAATAAAGGGAATAGAGTTTGGAGCTGGGTTCAAGGCAGCTACGATGAAGGGCTCTGAACATAATGATCCTTGGATTATAAAGGATGGGAAAGTTAAAGCAACAAAGAATGATGCAGGTGGAATTATTGGAGGGATTTCTACAGGGATGCCAATTGAATTCACCATTGCTGTTAAGCCTACTGCTTCTATAGGTATTTCTCAGAAAACTATTAATATTGAAACAAAAGAAAATGTAGAAGTTGAATTTTCAGGACGACACGACCCATGTATAGTACCTAGAGCAATTCCAGTAGTAGAAGCTATGGTGGCTAATGTTTTAGTTGATATTTTATTAGTTGAAGGATTCATTCCTAGAATTATGAAATCTCAAAGTAAGTGGAAGCAATAATAGAATAAAAAATCATTTAAATTCAAAAAAGAATTAAAAATATCGATAATTTAGAGTATATTAATAAGTGAATTAGTATGCCTCTATCTAATCAAGATAAATTCATTGAGGACGTAATAAAGGTAATAGATCGATGGTCATTTGAGCAGTGTGCTCATTGTGAAAATGGAACATTAATTTCTATTGATGGAATGCTTGATTTTAGATGTAGTAAATGTGGAAAAGACATGAATCCTGCTGAATATTTGGGAGTAATTGCCAAGACTGTTTTTAAATATAGAGAAAATCATCAAAATATTAAGAGTAAAAAGAAACGAAAGATATAAAGATCACATATAATTAGACTCAATTCTTTTATCTATTAAGATAATTCTTAAGGTGTTTATAATGAATTTGCCAGTTACAGCGATCTTAATAGGAGCTGGAAGAAGAGGTTTTCATATCTATGGAAATTATGCTCTGAAAAATAGAAAAAAAATTGTTTTTATTGCTGTAGCAGAACCTATAAAAAAAAGACGTGACAATTTTGCAAAATTACACAATATTCCTTTTGACAGATGTTTTGAAAGTTGGGAGGATTTGCTTTCAAAGGAAAAGTTAGCAGAGATTGCGTTTATTTGTACACAAGATCAGATGCATACAGAACCGACCTTGTTAGCTTTAGAAAAAGGATATCATGTTTTGTTAGAAAAACCGATGGCAAATACGTTAGAGGATTGCATTAAAATAGTGCAGAAAGCAGAAGAGACGGGCAGAATCTTGGGAGTAAGTCACGTTTTGAGATACGCTGATTTTTTTTTGACTATTTATGATATAATTATGTCAAAATTACTTGGCGATATTGTCAACATCTCACACAGAGAAAATGTTTCATGGTATCATATGGTACATAGTTATGTGAGAGGTCCTTGGGCAAATGTGGCGAAATCCTCACCTATAATTTTGACAAAAGCTTGTCATGATTTAGATTTACTATATTGGATTGTAGGCTCCCTCCCAAAAAAGATTAGTTCTTTCGGCAGTTTATTGCATTTTAAACCTGAGAATGCACCTAAGGGAGCCCCAAAATATTGCTTAGATGGATGCCCAATAAAAAATACATGTAATTATTATGCTCCAAGGTTATACATCGATATAATCCCAATAATTCAAATTATGCAGAAGGGAAAAAATAGAATATATAAATTTATAGGAAATTTGAGGAAAAACCATATTAGACTATTTACTCTTTTAGCTAAAATAATTCCTCCATTTAAAAAGTTGAGATACTGGAGTGAATGGCCAGTTAGTTATTTATATACAAACCAAGATGAAGATTATTCAGACGAGGCAAAAATTAAAATTCTTAAAACTAGTCCTTATGGTAGATGTGCTTATTATTGTAATAACGATGTGATTGATCATCAAGTTGTAAATATAGAGTTTAAAAATGGTACTACCGCGAATTTTACAATGCATGGATTTAGTGAGAAAGAGGGAAGAACTATTAGAATTGATGGCACAAAAGCCACATTAATTGGTGAATTCCATGATGCTTATAAGAAATTAACTGTCTATAATCATTATTCAGGGGAAAAGAAAGTAATATTAAATCAAAAATTATCTCTTCGCACAGTTGAACATGGTGGTGGAGATCCAAAATTAATTGATGCTTTCCTAGAGTCAATAATGAATCCGAACATTGAACAACCATTAACAAACGCAAGAGAATGTCTTGAAAGTCATTTAATGGCTTTTGCTGCAAATGAATCTCGAATAAAAGGAAATGTGATTGATATGGATGAATTCCGTATGAAATCAGAAGAATTTTTCTAACAAAAATATAGTTAAGTTATTATAATTGATATCATAAAATATCTTATTACTTATATCAAATTCTAAAAAGCTAAAAGAGAATGGATAAGAAAATCGATACTTCTGATCAATTTATCGAGTTTTATAAGAAGAAGGGGGATTATTTAGTATCTCTTTCAGAGAATCATTTCAAGAATGTAGAATATCGTAAATGCCTTGAATTATTAAATCAGGCTTATGCAATGTATATGAAAGGGAATTATACTGAGCTTGCTGAACAGACAAAACAAAGATTTTTAGAAATAAAAGAAAAGTATTTTAAAAAATAAATATCCTAATTGAATTATAGATTTTTATCTAATTTTTCTTCAATATCTTCGATATGAGTCCCTTGCCAATACACTTTTCTGCATTGATGATTCAAACATTGATAGAATTCGTTAAAGTGATTGTATGTCTCTCCTAAAACATCATTTTTTATTGAAATCTTATTTTTAACTTTTTCTAATTTTGAATTACATATGGAACATCTAGCTTGTTTAATGTTAAATTCAAATTTTAATCCGAACTGTTTATTAAGTTGGCGAAGGTAATTATATATACCTTCACCATTAAGAAGTATGCTTTTTTCTTTATATCGCATGAATAAAGGTAAATCCTTTGTAATTATAATCCTATCATTG
>JBHLLJ010000020.1:0-31532 GCA_048885705.1 Candidatus Hermodarchaeota archaeon
ATTGCAGATAATTATATTTCACGTATAGTTGGACCAAGACAGTTAGGAGAAAAGCTTCTTTTTTTAGGAGGTGTTGCCCTTAATAAGTCGGTTGCATTAGCAATTGCAGCTCGTTCTCAAAGAAAAGTTATAGTACCGACGCATCCTGAACTAATGGGTGCAGTTGGTACAGCCCTCATGACACGTGATCTCCTAAGAACTAATATAAATTCTGAAGAAAATTATAAACTTAAGAATCTCATGAAAGGGGAAATACAAGTTAAAAATACATTTAGATGCAAAGCGTGTGAAAATAATTGTGATATACAAAACATTTCAATAAGAGGAAAGGTTTATCCTTTTGGGGGTTTATGCTCAAAATATAAATTATTACGCCAAAAAAAAACTAAAGTGAAAGAGGGTCAAGATCTTATAGAATTAAGAAACAATCTGATATTTAATGAATTTGGAGCTCGTCCCGTAAAGAATCCCCGTGGTACGATAGGTATACCTATGGCTTTAACTTCCCATATACTTTTCCCTTTGTATGCAAAATTCATCAACGAGCTCGGATATGATGTAATTGTTTCAAATCCTTCAAAAATTGGTAATACAAAGACAAAAGCACCAATATGTTATCCCTGCGAATTAGCACATGGAGCAATAAATGATCTTATTAATCGCAATGTTGATTATATCTTCTTACCTCATGTGATTGAAATGGAAATTCCAAAAGGATATATTCATGGATATACATGTCCTTCTACGACTACAATTCCAGATATTATCCGCGCAGCTTTTGAGAATGGGAGTGAAAAAATATTGTCTCCTCATATTGGGCTTTCTGAACCACTCATTGAAACAACTTTAAAAGAATTTGGCAGAACTGCTAGTTTTTTAGGCTTAGAAAGTAAAGTAGGTATTAATGCAGGGTTTGTTGCTTTATCTCATTATAAAACGTTTAAAGAAATTTATTACCAATTTGGGAAAAAGAAGATTAAAGATCTTCTAAAAAAACCCTCGGTAATTATTGCAGGAAGACCTTATGTTGTTTACCCTCCAGATGTTAATATTGCACTCCCTCGGAAGATTGTTAGTCGAGGATATAACGCTATCCCTTCTGATTTATTACCAATGTTGGATAGTGAGGCAACTCATAAAAGAAATGTGTGGAGTTTTACTCAAGAAGTAAATAATGCTGTGGAATATGTAAAGAAGTATCCCAATTTATATATTTGTTTTGTTTCTTGTTTTTCTTGTGGTCCAGATGGTACTATGTATCATCTCTTTCGGCAAAAACTTGAAGGGGACACTTTTTGCTATCTTGAAATAGATTCACACACAGCCCACGCTGGTTTTGAAACAAGAGTAGGGGCTTTTCTTGATATTATTGAAGAGCGTCATCGAAAAAATGATAAAGATATTAATATTTTAATAAATCAAAATATTGCTGTTTAAAAATGCCAGATTTAGAATATTCTAAAGTTTTAGGAATATATACTCAGAATAAGGTTAAAAGTGCTCGATTTTCAGAGAATTATAAATACATTATTGACAGTGATGGGCAGAAGATTGAACTTGATGATCCTAGAGTTGTATATGTTAATCCTGAACCTCGTAATCCTTATGGAAGACGCCTTGTTATAAATTTATTTAAGAAATATAATCTTAACATAAGAATTAGTTCAGAAACTGATGCTTCTGTCTTACAATATGCAAAACAATTATGTTCTGGAAGAGAATGTCTTGCTAGTGTTGGAATAGTAGGGGCAGTTTTAAAGGATATTAATGAATATAGAGATGAAAATGAAATAACAATTTATCGAACTCCGTTAGATCAACATGGTCCTTGCCAAAATGGAGCATGGCCAGTCCTTTGGGAGACATTTGCTAAGAGGTTAAACTTAAAGAATGCAATATTTTGTGCCTTCCCTAAATATACCAACAATTATCTAGGATTGAATCGTGATTTGTTAGCCTGGGAAAATATTTATTTTATCATAGGGCAATATATTATCGAAGCAAGAAATGCATTGCAATGTGTTGCTAGAAGAATAAATATTGCTTTAACTTTATTTGAAGATATAACGAGTGAATTTATCGTTAATTTAAAAGAGGGAAAAAAAACCTTAAACACAGGTTTAATGCAATGGGCAAGGGAGATTGCCAGAATACCTGTTAAAGCTAAAATTGAAGAAATGCCAAAGGTTTTAATCTTTGGGGGTTTGAATTTAATGTTTGATCATTATCCTATCGAAGAATTTTTTCTTGAAAGAGGTATTATTCCAAGGGTTGCCGATATAGTTGAATCCATGAGTTTAATCTTAGCTGAAAGTACAATAAGATACGGATTTAAAAAAGGATTTATTACACCTAAGGAACAATTTAATAAACATTTACTCGATTTTCGCAATATGGGTGATATTGATCGGAAAGAAGTTTTTAGAGCAAAGCGAAATAGAGAAGCTTTACAATTTTTAGATTCACAGTGTAAAATTATTAGAAGATTAATGGGAAAATCTGGATTGTTATTTGACTCTTTCATAGAATTTATTGATCTCTTTGAAGAAGGGAACAAATATGTTTCCTCAAATAGTCTTAGTGAAACTCCAATAATAACTGGCAGGTTTTTACATTCAGTTAAAAAAGGGATTTATGATGGTCTGATAAATTTAGGTACTTTTAATTGTCAACCCGCAATGAACTCACAAGCTATTATTCGCCCCCTAGCTAATAAAATTAATATTCCTTATGCCGCTATTGATTGTGAAGGTCCATGGATCTCGACAAATCAACGCAGACTTCTTGAAGCAATTGCTATTCAGGCAAAAAGAGTTCGCAGAAAAAAAAATGAAAAATTAAGCTAAGATAGGTTATTTTTGAAAAATATTGTAAATATTGTATGTGTTATACAGTTCTTCAATAATCTTATTAAAAGCTTTAAGTACACCTTTACCTGATTTTGCTGAAGTTATGTAATAACCAATAAACCCATTTTTTTCCATTGCTTCTTGCATTTTAGTGTGATCAATATGTTTTTCCTCAACTAAATCAACTTTATTCGCAATCAGAATTACGGGGATATTTCCACAATATCTTCTGATTTCCTCATTCCAATCTGATATGTGATTAAAACTTTCAATACCACTTTTGTTATCCTCAAGACTATATACAATAATTGCTGCTTCGCTATTTTCAAAAAACCGCTCTCTGAGAAAATGAAATTTATCTTGACCAGATATATCCCAAAATATCGATCTAACATTATCATCACCTATTTTTTGATCAAAATTGGAAAATTGTGCTCCAATAGTCTTTACATAATCTTTCTTAAAAGAACCTTGAGTGAATTTCCTAATTAATGATGTTTTACCTACATTTATATCTCCAATTACAGATATTTTAAACTTAAACTTCGATTTCGGTACCCTCTTAAATGCATTCTGATAATTAGTTATAACCCCCAGAGACAGCGATGCAAGTGCATTTTCAAAATTTTTGGTATCTGTTTCCATGATTTCAATATAACCATAAGTACCTAATTTATTTGCAAGAGATTGACCTTCTTCAGCTGTTACATTTTTGCCATTACCCAAACCGATAAGAAGTATTGGCATGTCAACACTATTACCTCCCAATTCTGTTGGATAAAATTTTAGATTAGTAGCTTCTTTCAATTCAGAATATAAATCTTTAACTAACTCATACGATCCCCGATCACTTTTATCATAAACAAGAATTGCTCCATTAGCAGCTTTGCAGTATGATGGGATCATCGATCTCCATTGATTATCATATGAAATATCCCATAGTTGTAGGTTTACTTTCTTATCAGAAATTTGTAATGTTTTTGGATAAAATCCTACACCGAGAATATCTTTTTGGCCTTCTCCTCCAGGGAAAGGTGACATTGAAAATAAACTATTAGCTTGCTCATGTCTTAGGCCTAATATTACTATTTTGAATGTAAAATCATAAATTTGCGCCAAATCACTAAAATGAGCTAAAAAATTTTCATATCTTCGAATCTTCTTACGTAGCTCATATAATTGTGTTCTTCCTGCACTTGAAAGTTTAATATCTAATACACGTTTTAAAAGAGCTTCCGCTTGACCTTGACTGATTGTTTTTTCATATATATTATGGAGATCAGATGCGATTTTCGAAATTAACCAATCTAAATCATTTTCTTGGAGAAGGTACTCGATGGTATGTATTAATTTTATTTCTGAGTTTCTTATCAAGTCTTTGTCTTCAGGTAATTCTTGTTCTATCTCCATTATTAATTCCTTTTTACTATAATCACACTTTTTAAGAAATTTTATTAAACTTTTTAATTGAGTCTTAGATAAAAAATTGAATTCAGTAATCTTTTCAGTAATATTAAGATTGGTGTCTTGTTTTATTATACAAACTTCATTCGGGCTTATATTAATAACTTTGAACGTGATTTCTCTTTTGGTTCCCACAGATATGGTGATATAATCATCGAGAGTAACTGGATAATTGTTCACCTTTCTTTTTACAAAGCTTTCGAATTGAGGATTTTTTTTTATTTGTTCAAGAATAGGTGCTAAAATAACTTCTTGCGCAATTTGAGGTGTTGTCTTTCGTATTTCTATACTACCATTAATGAATGTACCAGTGTTTTTAAGAAACCTTGATTCCATACGAGCAATTCCTAATCCACTATCTTGAGGATAACTTAGCCATGCAATTCCAGCACTTCGCTTTTTCCCAATGATCTCAATCACATCACCAGTTTGAATATTTAGCTTCTCCATGATGTCTTCATCAATTCTTATTATATTGCGTCCTATATCACGTCTTTTGGCAGGTTTGACCTTTAACATAAGTTTATCCATTTTTTGATCACCATTTTCCAAAGCTTTTGGTATTATAACAATGCTTTCCCTAGTACTCACTAATTAATTTTTATTTTATTTAAAAAATTTAATTAAATTCAAGAGAGTGTAAAATTTCTCTTAGATCTTCATTATAATAATTCGCATTGGTAAAGATGCTAATGCGAATCCGATGATCATCTTTAATCACCGAAAGATGTATACTTTTAACCTTAAAAATTCCTGCTGACTTAAATTCAATAACACTCTCATAAGCAAATGTTCCATCTCTCAAGGTTATTGGCTCATTTGAAATAATATTGACTTCACTTGCTCTTCTCTTAATTCTTTTTGCAATTCTTTGTGCAGTTTTTTCTAATCGATAAGTAGAAGATTTAAAAACAAAAATCAGAAGATCAAAGCCGGGAATTCTAGAAGCAACTAAAACTGGTTTAAAAACGCGAAAAATGAATGGATTTGGAATTAATTCTATAAGGTCTGCGGGGTAGGTTAAGGAGAATACAGGTGTATCATTTTTAAAGATTTTTGATTCTAACTCACCTTTTCCTTCAATTCCCTCATATAAGTTTAATGTGTTATCATAGATAAGCTCAAACCGAGACTTAATCAGTGGTATATATTCTGGATGGGTTAATACATAAAGTATATCCTTTTCTATTGCTTTAATTACTATTTCTGCCAATTTTTCTGGAGCCATTCCTAATGTCGAAATTTTCTCAGCATTTTTTCTAAGAGGTTCTGATTGCTTAATCATTTCTGATGTTGGTTGCCAAAGACCTGGCCGCTTTTGGCTAAGAATGCGTGTATTTTCTATTATATTTGTGTTGACAAAACCAGGACAAACTACTGAAACACCCACATTTGTATTAAAACATTCAACAGCTAAAGACTCAGAAATTGAGACGACTGCAAATTTAGATGCCGGATATGGTTGAGTGTTAGCTCCACTAAGTAATCCTGACATTGAAGAAATATTAACAATATGACATGGTTCTTTAGTTTCTAACATGCGATTTAAAAAATATTGAATACCATAAATAACACCAAATAGATTAACATCAAGGGTCCAATTCCAGTTCTCATGGGTTAAGACACGTATAGGCCCACCTCCTCCGACCCCCGCATTGTTACAAAGTATATTTACTGACCCAAAATGTTCATAAGAAACCTCTGCTAAATGAGCTACCTGTTCGGGGTCACTCACATCTGTTATTTGAGTCATTACCTCAGTTCCAAATTCCTCAAGCTCTTTTGCCACCTTATCTAGATTTTCTTTATCGATGTCTGCTAGGACTATTTTCATTCCCCGCTTAGCAAAACCAAAAGCAAGGCCACGCCCAATACCACTTGCTCCTCCTGTAATTACAACAACCTTTCCTTTAAAATTTATCATTATTATTCACATCAAATTAAATTCGATATTGTGTCTACTCAAATATTGGACGTCCACTAATACTTTGGACGTCACTATTTATAGTGGACACACTCATATTTAAATATTTGCATTTAATTGGCAAATTTAACTAGTCTTTTTTCGAACTTTACCTTTTAACCAACCAATTTTCGTTGATTTAATATTATCAAATGTTGAAACATAAGGTTTTATATCAAGAATAGGGGTACAATCTAAGATATCAACATTTTTCACTTCTACTTTATTTTGTTCAATTTTTAAAATTTTTAAAATTGAAATTCCTATAGGATTTGGTCGAAAAGGGGTTCGAATAGCAAAAACACCCTTCTTTTCATCACCAAGAAAAGGTTTCGATTGAAGGGGAACAGGTAATTTAACCATATCAAAAAAGTATAAGCAATATATATGAGAAAATCCAGATAGATCTTTTAAACCCGCTTGAAATTCAGAAAAAATCTCAATACTACCCTTTGCATCTGACATAGATGACTGAATTGGAATCCCTTTAAGAGATTTGAACGGAGTATGAATAATTCCTATTGGTTTAAAACAGATCTCTTGAGGAAATTTCCTTTCTTTAAAATCAATAAGTGCTTTATTAGTGATTTCCATAATAAAATAGATAGTTTCACTTACAGAAATAATTAATGATTGAAATTTGATATTAATGTCATAACTTTTAAATATCACTTTTTCATTACATTTAACCAATCAAAATTCATTACATAAAAAATTTTTATTAAGGGAGAAAGAAATCAGATTTTTTTGTGATTTTTTAAACCTTTTAAACATGTTTTAATCGTTATTATTTTCTCAATAGAGCGCCAAGGAGGGGCGCAATGAAATAAATACCCAAAATAAAGGAGAAAAATAGAAAAATGAGAAGAGAAACCAAACTTGTATCTCTTGCACTTTTTGTACTTATTACTAGCTTTACATCCATCACGATCCCAGTAGTTGTAGCAACTCCAGATGGACCGGTTTTTTTTGATGAAATGGTGCCAATGAGTGATGGTATTAAATTGTATACAAGAGTATATCTTCCGGGTCCAATTGAAGAAGATTATCCAATAATTCTTACAAGAACTCCTTATGGAATTGGTGACCCTGGTGTTCCCCCAGAACCAGATGAGTGGCCTTTTCCAATTTATTACGAGTATGGATATGTAGAACAAGACACTAGAGGAAGATTCTACTCAGAGGGAGTGGACCGTCTTTTTTATAATGATATTTCAGATGGATATGATACAATTGACTGGATTGCAAATCGAGATTGGTGTGATGGAAACATCGGTGTGGCAGGATACTCCGCTCCTGGAATAACTGCTTTCATGGCTGGGGCTACAAATCATCCAAATCTTAAGGCTATTGCTCCATTATCTTCAAGTGGAAATCTTATGAATGATCTTACATTTGATGGAGGTGCTTTTCGCGGTGATGGTTTGTGGTGGGGACTTGCACAAACTGCAGGGGGCCTTTCTACAGTATATCCTAATGGTCATGTATTCCAAGTTTTACCTTATTCAGAATGGGATAATATAGGAACCCATATGTATCAGGTTTATAACATTCTTATGGATCTTTCAACACATAATTCATGGCATAATCCAACATTACCTGACTGGCCAGATCTTTATCCTAAAGCTATAGACTCAGATTGGTGGATGAAACTTCCTTTATATGACTTAGATGAGAGCTACTCCCTTTTACAGCCATATGGAAATGATCTTCTTTCTCATCCTAGTGAAGATGCTTTAAGAAACCATTATAAAGTATACGACACAGTATCTGTACCTACCTTATTAACTACAGGATGGTATGACTTTTTTGCTAAATGTCAAGTTGACGCTTTCGAAGTTTTGCAAGATAGGGAGGTTCCAGTGAAAATATTAATAGGACCTGGTACTCATGGAACTCCGCCTGCCATCCGATATCTCGAGTGGTTTGATTATTGGCTGAAAGGTATAGATAATGGTATAATGGATGAACCTCCTATATATTACTATTCTTTAGAATCTAATGAATGGCGTTGGGCAGATCAGTGGCCTCCAGAAGGTGTCGAATTTAGAAACTATTATCTTCATGAAGGGGGCTTTCTGAGTACTGAACTTTGCGCTAATGGAGAAGAATTTGATACCTTTACGTATGATCCTATGAATCCTGTGTTGACTATGGGGGGTACAAATGAACCGAGTAGTTGGGGGTCCTTAAAAGCTGGTTCTTTCGACCAAACACCTGTAGTAGAAGGTAGAGATGATATTTTAAGTTTTACTACTTTAGAATTAACAGAAGATATCATAATTGCTGGTCCACTTAAAGCTTATATAAGTGCTTCTTCAAATTGTTTAGACACAGACTTCACTGCTAAGCTTATAGATGTTCATCATGAAGGCGAATTGATGTTAGTAGCTGATGGTATTATAAGAGCAAGATATCGGAATTCAATGGCGGAACCTGAGTTAATGTCAGGTGATCCTGCTGACGTATATAGTTTTGAAATAGATTTGGGTGACGTATGCCAAGTATTTAAGGCAGGGCACCGTATCAGAGTAGATATCTCAAGTAGTAACTTCCCTAGATATGATCGAAATCTCAATACAGGAGGAGAATTGTACAAAGAATCCGAGATGCTTATTGCTGAGAACACTGTTCACCATGACTCAATACATTTATCCTATATAGCGCTTCCTGTGATGTCTCCAGAACCTAAAGTGTTTGAGGGATGTGCTAGAATTAAAATTCCTGGATCGAAATATAAAGGTCCTGCAGAACTTCACACATATGGAAAAGCTGTCTATTTGCATTTTGAAGACCAGTGGATTAAATGGGATATCAATAGACATTACAGTTTCTTTAATGTTGATATCTATAAATGCCAAGGGGATTATGGAAGATTAAATGTAGTAGTTGTTCAATCTAGATGTGGATATCATGTAGTAGGAACCGGACGTAAGATATTATTTATTTCTAAATTTAAGAAATAGTGAAAATAGAATTTTAAAAATTTTTTTTTATTTTATTTAGATTCACTCACAAAAAAGAATGTTATTTAGGTAAATCTAGTTTTTTCAGAAGATTTATAAGAAAGTTCCAAGTTCTTTCTACTGAGTTTATTTCTAATCGTTCATTTGGAGAATGAAGGCCTTTTGCATTGGCTCCGAACGCTATAGCCTCAATACCAGAAATTTTGTCTATTAATAGGGTAGTTTCCAATCCCCCATGAATTATTTTTATTTCTGCTTCCTCCTTAAATAATTCTCTATAGGCATCTTGAGCTATTTTTAAAAGCTCAGAGTTAAAATTCGGTTTCCAAGGAGGATAACTTCCACGATATGTGTTTTCCATCTCTAAACCTGAAAGTTTTAATAATGCTAATACCCGCTCGTAGATATCATTATTATAATATTTGCTTAAGCTTCGATGGAGCCATCTAAGTTTAATATGATCTTCTTTTGTCCTTATTTTACCCAGGTTTGTTGAGGTAAACATTAAACCTTCAATTTTAGGGTGAAAAGCTATAGGGCCATTAGGAAATATATATAAAAGGTCTAGTAATTTATTTTGAACATTCTTAGATATTACTTCATTAATTGTAAAATTTTCAAGTTTTTCAATTTGGATTTTCATATTTTTTTCAATTCCATCAAATTGCTTTTTAATCTCGTTAAAAATGTCGAAATTGTAACTTTTCATTTCTTCAAGTTCATTTTGCGTAATGAAGAATATAGAGTTCGCCTCTCTTGGAATAGCATTAGCAGCCCCACCACCATGGATTGAATTGATATAGATTGTGTATTTTTTATTAATTTTCCAGAGAATATGGCTTAATAAATTTATAGCATGTGCTTGACCCTCATTACATCTACCAGAATGCCCACCAATTAATCCAAAAATGTACAATTTTACTGGGATAAGATTTAATAGTCCTCGCTCTGTCAAACCGGACTTTTTTTTGATTCTAGTATGGAAACCTATTGCTCCAGTGCATCCAATTGTAATAGATTTTCCACTAGAATCAAGATTTATCAAATATTTCCCATCAACGAGATTTGGATCAATATTATTTGCACCACCCATATCATACTCCTCACGTACAGTAAATAGTAAATCAAATCCTAATGAATTAAACTCTAATTCATTATCATAAATTTTTTTCATAAGAGTTAACAAATAACAGATACCTACACCATTATCAGCACCTAAAGTTGTTCCTTCTGCTGTAACCCATTTTTCATCCTCAATTTCTATAATTTTTAGTTTCAAAGGGTCTTTCATGAAATCGTGGTCAATCCCTTCATTTTTTTCACAAACCATATCCATATGACATTGTAATACACATTTTAATTTCTGATTCTCGCTCGGAATTTTAATAGCAATATTTCCTATATCATCAACTTGAGATGTAAAACTATATTTTTCCGCCTCGTTTTTGATAAAATTTCTTATTTTTTCTTCAAATCTTGATTTTCTTGGAATTTTAGAAATTTGAATAAAATAGTGCCAAAAATCAGAAGGATTTCCTAAATCTTTTATCTCTAACAAAATAATAACCTTAATTATAAAATTTAATATTTGATTAAAACAATGAGTAAAATATTATTAATTATAATTAAACTTGTATAAATTTAACTATAAAGTTTGAAGGTTTTTAATTATGCCACATGTTGGATATCGAATTATTGGAACTATAAAAGAAGTAAAAGGAATATGCAACGCAGGTCATAAAGTTGGAGATAAAATGGAGCTAGATGGGCATGACACAGGAGGATTATGTGGATTCTTTTATCATGATATTTTTCCTTATCTTATTATGCTTCAATTTGGAGGGTCTTTCCCTGACACTTGGAGTGATAATCCAGATGTAGTACAATGGGAATGCCCAGACAGAACTAATACTGTGAAAATTGAACTAAGAAGGATAAGGGAGTAATATTCATGTTATTTAACATAATATACAGAGGAAAATTTCTAATGCCCTACCATATATTTAATTGAAAATTAATTATAACTGATACTGATTATTAAAAAAAAAAAAGAGATTAAATTTTAGCAAATGAAGATTTCTATATGCGATAAGATGCTATTGCATGCAATTCTTAATTCTTCTTTTAATTGATCACATATAACCCAAGGATTTTTAAAAATACCATTACCCCAAGGTGCTTCATTTTGATCTGTCTTTAATCCTGTCAGTTTAGGCTTAATATCATGTAAAAGTTTCTCAAAAGCACAATCAAATTTGTTAGATTTAAACAAATCTTGTATTTCAAGTAATTTATTAACCATGGTTTTTTTCCTATTACAACAAGGATTTCTCCAACAATCACATTTGCTAGATTCAATCTTATTTATTAATTGTTCAATCTCCCAATTAATAAATTGCTTCAAATCTTCTATTTTTGTTTCAAATGTAGTGGAAACTGATGATGATAATGAATCACTATCTCTGTCATTATCTGCATCCCATACTTCTATTAAGAGTTCATGAACTCCCATCTGGAAGATCCAATCATTTGGCATAATGAATTCAAAATTTGTCTCATCTGGAGAAGGCAAATAATTTTGAACTAGTTCATTATCAATATAAATATAAATTTTTCCTATTCCTTTATCATCGCCATTGCTATCATCAAAAGCATTAAATTGAAGAAAGATATCACAAAAATTATCCTCAACAAATACATTTGAAACTATTGGGGATAATACATCATCATCTATCAGTGTTATTGTTTCTGTTATAGTCGTAGTTAATGAATCACCAGATCTATCATCATCATTATCAGTTGCAGTAAAAGTAAAGACATGTGATCCTAAATTATTAGGTACTGGATATATTCCACTTGGATCCTCAGAAAGTCCTGAAGCATCTGAAGCAGTTACTATAAGTGTCCCCGGATTTCCATCAGTACCATCTCCAGTATATACTATACTTATTGTTGGTGGAGTTATATCATCATCTATCAATGTAATTGTTTCTGTTATGGTCGTAGTTAATGAATCACCAGATCTATCATTATCATTATCAGTTGCAGTAAAAGTAAAGACATGTGATCCTAAATTATTAGGTATTAAATATATTCCACTTGGATCTTCAGAAAGTCCTGAAGCATCTGAAGCAGTTACTATAAGTGTTCCAGGATTTCCATCAGTACCATCTCCAGTATACACTCTACTTATTGTTGGTGGAGTTTTATCATCATCTATCAATATAATTCTATTGTAAAATTTAGCGGTTAGAGAATCTAATATTAATGTTCGATCGTTATCATTATCTGTAGCAGTAACACTAATTGTATATCTTCCTAAATATGGAAGTAAATACCATGTTCCATGTTCACTTGGGAAGACTTTTATCAAGAGATCTGGTTTTCCTTCACTTGATTTATATTCGACTATAATTTCTATATCACTGAATCCTGTATCATGATCCCCTCCGATATTATTATCACTATCAGAAATATCCCATTTAAAGTATCCTGGAAGCCCATCAGAAGCGCCCCCAAAATATCTTAATGTGATATGTGGAGAGTAGGTGTCATCATCTACTATATGGATTGTTCTTGTTATAGTAGTTGTTAATGAATCGCCAAATCTATCATTATCATTATCAGTCGCAGTAAAAGTAAAAACATGTGATCCTAAATTATTAGGTACTGCATATATTCCACTTGGATCCTCAGAAAGTCCTGAAGCATCTGAAGCTGTTACTATAAGTGTCCCCGGATTTCCATCAGTGCCATCTCCTGTATATTCAACATTAACCACAGGCGCAATTGTATCATCATCAAAAATGTTGATTGAATGAGATTCTGAATTTGAAAGAGGTTTCCTAGGGTGTGTATTCTTAAGTTCAACATATATCGAATGAAAACCTAAGATTTGTGGTACATTGTAAACGCCTAATAAATGTCCTACTAGAAGACCATCAATTCTGACATTAATAGAATTTTCATCAATGCAACATACATCTTCTTCAGCTGAAATTTTCCATTTTCCTGGATTTTCATCCGTTTGGTCTCCATCAACATAATCAATATTAATTATTGGAGGTGTTGGATCTTCAATAAATACAAAATATAATTTTATAGAAATCCATGAATCTTGACCTTCTACTTGAGCTAGCATTGGAATAGGATCCTTAAAAGCATCTTGAGATGTTACAAAAGCTGTTATTGTATGTTCTCCCGGACTAAGAAATCCAATGATATCATTTTCTGATTGGGGAATAAAATTACGGTAATAGGAACCTGTTTCCGGTGAAGGCTTTGCGAATTGGCAATTACTCATATCAAATTCCCAAGTTTTGGTTTCATCTCGTCGAATTGTTACATCTCCTCGAACTTGACCGGGACCTATTCTTTCTACTCCAATCGGATCTCCTATATCATCCAAAGCAAAATATACAGCACGTAAATATGGATCATCAGGATCGCAATATGCTGTAATTTGCATTCGACAATACATAGATAAGCATGGTATATTTATATTTGTTTGAGCGGGATGATCTGCATTAGAATATTCATGATCAAATACATTTAAGATGAACTCGTCATAAATAAAAAATAATTTAATGGTGATCCATGAATCTTGACCTTCTACTTGAGCTAGCATTGGAATAGGATCCTTAAAAGCATCTTGAGATGTTACAAAAGCTGTTATTGTATGTTCTCCAGGGCTAAGAAATCCAACGATATCATTTTCTGATTGGGGAATAAAATTACGATAATAGGAACCTGTTTCCGGTGAAGGCTTTGCGAATTGGCAATTACTCATATCAAATTCCCAAGTCTTGGTTTCGTCTCGTCGAATTGTTACATCTCCTCGAACTTGACCGGGACCTATTCTTTCTACTCCAATTGGGTCTCCTATATCGTCTAAAGCAAAATATACAGCACGTAAATATGGATCATCAGGATCACAATATGCTGTAATTTGCATTCTGCAATACATGGGAAAAGTTGGAATATTTATAGTTGCTTGAGCAGGATGATCAGCATTAGAATATTCATGGTCTAGGACAGTAACAACAATTTCTTTAAAAACAAAGTGCAATTTAATAGTAATCCATGAATCTTGGGTGTCACCTTTAAAAGCATCCTGAGAAGTTATATAAGCTGTTATGGTATGTTCTCCGGGACCAAGAAATCCCAATTTATTTTCTTCTGATTGGGGTATAAAATTACGGAAATAGCTACCTGTTTCCGGTGAAGGTTTTGCGAATTGACAATTACTCATATCAAATTCCCAAGTCTTGGTTTCGTCTTGCCGAATAGTTACATCTCCTCGAACTTGACCGGGAGCTATTCTTTCCACACCAATTGGGTCTCCTATATCATCCAAAGCAAAATACACAGCACGCAAATATGGATCATCGGGATCGCAATGCGCTATCAGTTCCATCCGACATGATACCGGTTCTCCAGGTACTTTTATGGTTTTTATAGCAGGATTTTCGGTGTTAGAATATTCATGATCAAACACAATTATAGTATGGCCTTGATTTTCATATGTATTTCCAGAATGTAGATTTTCTATATCTTTCTCATAATTATTTTGATCCTTAACTGACTTGTCTACAGAATTCAATTGGAACGTTGAAAGTAATAGAAGAAAAGAAAAGATTGAAATTAATATAAGTTGTTTTATTTTAATTCTGTGTTTATTCAAATTCTCACCTTATACAATATTGGATCTGCTTTTAGTAGATTTGATATATAATTTTAAGTCAAAAGATTATTTAAAAATTATACAATATTTAACGAAACTGGAAAAATGTCGTTTAACAATTTTGTAAAACGCATATAACTTTGCTAATTGAATGAATAAACCTAAAAGAGCTATAGTTTTCCTATAAACATTGCTGTGACAAATAAGGATCCCAAAATTGCTAATGATAAGATATTTGTAATTCGGGCGATTTTTGGAGTAGGGCGTAGAATGAATAAGATATTTAATGGAGTACCAACAGTAATAATGCTTATCATACAGATAAGATATCCAATTCCTAATAAACCAAGTAAATAAATCATAATCCCAACTGTATAAGCAATAAGTTCATTTATTAAAAGAAAATATCCACCCCATTTAACTCCATACTTCTTCGGAATAGTGTTTGTATCAGTCTTTTGATCATATGGTAGATCTCTCGTATCTCCTAATACTCTTGCCCCAGTCATAGCAAAAAATAGGAATAATGCCAAGAGGATTACGCTTACCTCAAATTTGTAAGCAAAAAGAGCACCAACTAAAACATAGAATCCTTGAAGTGCTCCTAAACTGAATGCTCGTAGGAGGGGTGAATCAAGTATTCCATGAACAAGACCACCAATAACTACTATTAGGCATATAAGGGGGATTAGAGCCCATTGATTTATTACAATGCAAACAATACTACTAATGGCAAAGCATAATATAATAAATATAATCCCTCCACGAGGAGATAGAGTTCCTCTGGCGATAGGATTCTTAAGATTACCTGATTCGCGATCTTTCTTATAATCTCCTAGATAATCAAAAAAAAATCCTCCTGCTGATAAAGTTGCTCCAACTAAACCTGCAAAAATGATATTTATTAAAATTCCTCCGAGTCCATACGAAACAGAGCTTGTTATCATAATAAACATCATTATTCTGCCTAAACGCCAATCTCCAAAAATTAATTGCATTTTAGATGACATAGCTGTCAATCCACATAAATCTGATAATCTTTAATTATAAAGCGATAATTATTTATTACTTTTAAGATTGTTTAGGCGTTTTAATATTAATAAATATGAGGGCAATAATCAATTTAAAATAAGAGAAGTACTATAAGATTAATAAAAAGAATATTTTTGGGAGGAAGACGATGAATATCATAAATTCAAAAATTAGACCCAAAAGTTATCTAATTATACTGTTTTTTCTAAACCTTGGAGTGTTTATATCTGCCACTCACCTTAAAAGTTCAATAGGACAAAATATTTCCCAAATTAATATGAGCGCAGCTTATACTAAGTATGAAATTACTTTAGGTCACCCATATAATTGGATAGATGCTTCTAGTGGTACTGAATTGATATTAGGTGATGATGACTCAATTTCAACCACACTTCCATTTAATTTTTCATTTTATGATGGAATTTTTAGAGATATTCATGTTATCACAGAAGGTTATCTTACATTTTCATTTAAATCCGTATTAACAACTGGAACAATTCCTTCAAGTCATCCGCATCGACAAAACATAATTGCTCCATACTGGACTAACTTAGATGGTACTTCTGGCAATATCTATATGAAAAACTTTACTTCTTATTGGGTGGTTGCATGGGAAAATATTAATCATGATAATGGTTTGTTTGCTGGATCTTTTGAAGCTATTTTATATAATAATGGAGATATTGTCTTTAATTATGATATATTGCAAAATGTAAGCACTTATGCATGTGGGTTAAATTATGGAGATGGAAATAATTATAGTTCTTATAATGAATTATCATCAAGCATAAATGATTTTTCGATAAAATTTAGCTTAACTATCGGTGATGGTGGTAATGGTGGTTTAGATAACAATATTATAAATATAATTGTAGGGGTAGTTGTAACTTTAGGTATTGCCTCCACAGCAGGAGGTATCACCTTATATTATTATAAAAAGAATCCAGAACAGTTTAAAGCAAAATTGGGTCGAGGAAAAGCAAAAATTAAAGAAAGTACATCAAAATTAAAAGAAAAAGTTAAGAATGGATTAGCAAAATCAAAGGAACATGTTAAAAAAGGAAAAAATAGAATTAAACAAAAAACTCCAAAAAATGAATAATATAATAGTATTAGATTAGAGATATTTTGAAATGAGGACACACACTAGATAGAGAATTCCTCTAATAATTATCCTTTTGAGCTGTTTAAAAAAAAATAAATAGGTAAATAAAATTTATATAATTTAACATTAATCTGTTTTTAACTTCTAAATAATAAAATGATAAAAATAGAAAAGAAGCTTATTCTAGGACTAGGGTTAATACTAATAGTAATTTCCTGTTGCTTTATCGTATTAAGTGCCCTCCAAATAAATTATCAACAAATGATTATAGATGAACAAAAAGAAATTATGGACGAAAATAGACAATGGGCAGAAAAAATAACATTCTGGGAAGTTACAGGAGGATTGGGAGATGATATTATTGAAGGTGAAAAAATTTACTATGACGCACTCGCAAAATATTCAGCAGCAATACAAGCCCAAAATTTAGCAATATTTTTCATTATTATGCTATGTATAGTTATTATCACTACAGTAGGTAGTTTAGTATTTAAATTAACTTAGTTTTAATCTTATAAATTATCAGTTTTTAATCAATTTCAAATAAGATCAAAATTCTATGCTGTTGTAAATTAGTCAAATTATTTTGACTAATTATCATGACATATAAGAGTTTATATAAATAAATGTTGAATTCAATGATTTAATTGAATAGGATATCTAATTCTCATATTCTGTAAAATGAGATATTGCTAATCAGAAAAAACATTTATTGTGGAGTGGAAAAAAATGGATTCAGATTTTCTAAAAAAAAATAAAGTGTTATTTTTAATTTTGGGAGCTATAATCATCGCATCATCAACTATTGGTATCATATTCGCAATTAATATCTTTTCTAACCCTAACTTACACCCATCTATCTTAATTGAATCTGATGCGGATTTTATCCCTTATGAATTTCCTGGAAATGGAACAAAAGATAATCCATATATCATAGAAGATTTAAGAATTGGAGCAACTGGGAGATTTTCTATAGCTGTAGATATATCAAATACAAATTCTTACTTTATAATCAAAAATTGTATTATTTACGCTGATTACATAGGGATTGGATTATGGGATGTAGCTACCGGAACTTCATGCATTATTAATAATACTTGCATCTCAAAATCAGGAGATGGAGGAGGAATTGTATTAGATAATACCTTAAATTGTACTATATTGGGTAATACCTGTATAAATTTTATGCAAGGAATTCATCTCAATTATGCATCATACTGTTTAATTAAATTAAATATTATAGAGGACAATAATTATCAAGGTATAAACATTCGGTATTCAGGTCATAATACAATAATCAATAACTCGATAAAAAACAGTCCACAGCATGGAATAGCACTTGTTGGGAATGCAAATTGGAATAAAATATATCACAATTTTCTAATTGATAATGCTTATTTAGAAAACTATGATATTGATGGAAGATTAACTGGTACAATTAATAGCCAAGCATTCGATGAAGGAAATAACAATTTTTGGTATGATGATGCAACTAAGCAAGGGAATTATTGGTCAGATTACCTAGGTATCGGAAATTATTCAACTGATGGTCCAGCTGGAACACAAGATATATATCCTTTTGAAATTATTTAAATTTTATATTATCTACAATATTTTTTTGTCTATTTTATTATACTCAATTATTGCAATTTTATTTTAAGAAATTTTATTTTTTGAAGGATAAAAAGAATGTAAATCTTGATTTTAAGTCATGAATTGATGAGGTTTATTAATTTAAACTGAGATTTTTAATAATGGAATTCATACTTTTGATAATTTGTTTATAATGGGTAATTTTTTATTGTTTGCTTTGTTATTTAAACAAAAGTTTATTTAAGTAAACATTCATAATCATCATCTAAAATTGAAAGAGTTCTAGACTATATGATTCTGTCATTCCCTAATATGGGCCCCAATTGGGTAGCATTCAAAACATTATTCGAACAGCTTGATCCTTCGATACAAATCGTACTTCCTGACCCAACAAACAGAGAAGCAATCAAAGTGGGAGTAAAATATAGTCCAGAATTCGTTTGTTTTCCATTCAAAGCAACTTTAGGCGATTTTGTGAATGCAATTAAAAAGGGTGCAGATACTTTAGTTATGGCTATTGATTGTGGCCCTTGTAGATTTGGTTTTTATCATGCTGTTCAAGAACGTCTTTTGCATGATATGGGGTACAAGCATGTTAGATTAATTCCCTTAGATCAAGCAGATCTACTAGAATTTCATTGGGTTAAAACTCTCCAAGAGGTTAGTGGAAAAAGTGGTCTTTTTGCCTATCCTCGATTTGTAAAAGCAGTAATATTTTTTCTGAAAAAAACGAAACTCTTACAGGATATTCAAACTGCAGAAGGTTTATTCCGTGCATATGAAAGAAATCAAGGAGATACGACTAAAGTATTTAATAAAGTATTAAATAAACTTGATCAGGCTAATTCACTCAAAGAATTACGAAATTTTAAAAAAGTGATTAAAGAAGATTTTAATCAAATCAATATAGATAAAACACGAACTCCCTTAAGAGTAGCTATATTTGGTGAGATTCATATAAGTCTAGAGCCATATGTTAATGTAGATATTAGACGTAAACTTGGAGAGATGGGTGTGGAGATACATCAAAATCTAAGTTTATGGGATTGGGTTTCGCATAAGTTTCATTTAAATTTTCACCGAAAATGGCTAGAACATCTTTCTCGTCCATATATTCCAATGGATATTGGCGGTGAATGCCAATGGGTTTTAGGAGAATATATCGATAGGGCTAATAGTGGTTTTGATGGCTCATGTCACGTATACCCGTTTACCTGCATGCCCGAAGTGACCGCTAGGACAATTATAACTAATAAGCTTAGGAAAATATACGATCTTCCGATAATATTTTTCTCTTTTGATGAACATTCGGGAACTGAGGGTATGAGAACAAGATTAGAAGCCTTTGTAGACCTAATGGATTCGAGACGTAAGCATAAATTAGAAATCGAAAATGTTACACTTCAAGATCATAAAAACAATTTTTATAAATCTAATGGATCACACTTTTTTCAAGAATGTGTTCAATTAATTCAAGCATAATTAATGAGAAATTATGGTAGAAGTTTCTGATAAAACAGTCAAGGAAGATGGAAAGTTAGATGCTTTCCTTGGAATTGATATTGGGAGTGTTACGTGTAAATTTGTATTAATGGATATTGAGGGAAAAGTCCTCACTAGTGTATTTTTACGTAATAGAGGATCTCCAATTGATTCTGCTAAGGCAGGAATGGAAGATTTAAGAATAAAGATTGAACAAAATGCTGAATTGCAGGACTATGCAATAAGATCTTGTGGAACAACTGGTTCCGCAAGATATTTAACAAAAGCTATTGTTGGTGGAGATCTTGCTAAAACAGAAATAATTGCTCATGCGGTTGCTACACAATCCATGTATCCAGATGTTCGGACAATTTTAGAGATTGGTGGACAAGATTCAAAAATAATCATATTACGAGATGGTATAATAGTTGATTTTGCAATGAATTCTGTCTGTGCTGCTGGCACTGGTTCTTTCCTTGATCATCAAGCATCAAGACTTGGAATTCCAATTGAACAGTTTGGAGACTATGCGATAAGATCAAAGAATCCGGTAAGCATTGCGGGAAGATGTACGGTATTTGCTGAATCTGATATGATACATAAACAAAACGCAGGATACTCAAAAGAAGATATTATTGCAGGATTGTGTGATTCCTTGGTTAGAAATTATATGAATAATTTATCTAAAGGTAAGGAATTAGCAGAACCAGTTGTATTTCAGGGAGGAGTATCTTATAATAAAGGAATTATTCAAGCGTTTGAAAGGCATTTAGGATGTGAAGTAATTGTCCCAAAATATAATGTGTTAATGGGTGCTTTAGGTATGGCAATTCTGGTTAGAGACTACTATTTAGAACATTCAACTGAGACGCTATTTAGAGGGCTTGAATTAACTGAGATTGATTTTAAAACATCAGCATTTAACTGTGACGGGTGTCCTAATACGTGTGAGATCGTAGAATGTCGTTTAGTTGAGGAGAATAAGGTTATAGCAAGATGGGGTTCCCGTTGTGGAAAGTGGAGCGAAATGCTCTAATAAAGAGGTGAATACAATAAAATGTCAGAATTTTTAAAACAGTTAAGAGAATTAGGGGAGGAATTCTTTGAGACACTTAAGCATAAAACTAAATTAAGTACAATCTTTGATTTATATACAGAAAAAGTCATCCCAACATTTGTTTCAGAGAAAGAACTAAAAGAGTATTATGAAAAAAGAATGGAAGAAGTTAATGATTTTATTGACAAGCTTTAACTTAATTAATATGATTAAATTATGATAAATTAATATAGGAGGTAAAAAAAATATGAGTGAGAGTGTAAGTTCAGAAAAAAAAGAACCCGAAGAAAAAGAAGGGGAAGGAGACAAATTAAATCCTAAATTAATAGCTTTTGACTTCCTTTATGGAGCAGTAAAAGGATTGAGTGGTTTATTTTTCAAAGCTTTTATGGATTTACAAATTGAAGGCCAAGAAAATATTCCTTTACGAGGAAAAGCAATTTTAACCACAATTACACCAAATATAATTCGAGATATGTTAATTATTGCTCAGGTATCAGGTCGTAAAATTCATTTTATGCTTGATCCTAAGTTAATGAAACATCAAATAATGGGTCCGGTGTTAAAGAGTCTTGGAATGATTCGAGGAACTGAAAGCAAAGAAGATACAGAACCAATTGAGAAAGTATTTGAAATTTTAAATGAAAAAGGTGATCTAGTCGGTATGACTCCAGAATCTAGGCACGACAGTGAGGTTCAAATTAAATCAATGGCAGCAATTATCAAATTTGCAATCGCTGGAGATGCCCCAATTATTCCAATTGCTATTACAACACACAAAACTAAGATTTTAAATATGTTTACTGGTGATGGTATAAAAGTAAAGGTTGGAAATCCTTTATTTGTTGAGAAAAGATTGAATCGAGAAAAGCATCGAGCTGAACGATATGAACTAGCAGAAGATATAATAAATATTATTGATTCGCTAAAAGAAAGACCTGATCTCGAAGAATTTAATAGTAATTAAACCAATTTTAAGCTATTTTTTATCAAATTCTTCTCTTTTTTAATATTAAGGTATTTTTATAAATTTACAACTACAAAATTATTGAAAAATTTATAATTAAAAAAATGAGAAGAAAAATGGATAAAATTATTCCATCACTCCATTTTATTGACTTTTTCTTTGATATCCAATTAAAATAGATAATTAGTATTAAGAAAGTTAACCAATTCCAAAAAATAACCCATGAGAGAGCAAAATTCACAATAATTATTGCACTTATTCCGAAAGTAAGTGTTAAATTCCAAAAAACTTTTCCAATCATCCCTCCTAAGCCAATTTCAATACTTTTTTTCTTTATAGACTTCATAACTAGCGTTAGTTCTTCAACATTTGTTACAAAAGCAATAATAACAAGTCCAAAGAAAGTTTCTGGGATATTTGTAAGTAAAATAATTTGTTCTGCAGAAAAAATTAACAATTCTCCACCTAAGAATATGAAAATAAAGCTAATAATGATTAATATTATCTTTTTAAATTTTGCTTTTTCTTTTATTTTATAAGCATTATTGCCATTTTGACTCACAATGTCTTTCGGAATTTCTTCAATAATACCTTCTTTAGAGAGTTTTTTTGTATTTATAATTAAGTAAATGATATAAAGAAATATAGCAATAATTCCCACGATAAAAAATCCAAAGTCAACTAAAGTCCCAAATAAAAGCAAAAAACTGCTAATATATAAGAGTAAGAAATAAAATTGTGGTACAGATTTAAAACTGACTTTATAGAAAAACGCTGGGATTGCGAAACTTAAGGTTAATGCTATAATTGAATTACCAATGACATTTCCTATGGAGATATAAGATAACCCACTTATTGCAGCAAGAATAGAAGCAATTGATTCTTCTGGGTCAATACCAAGGATTAATGCTCCAATGATGAAAGGAGATATACCATATATTATACACACATCTTTTAAATTATCTAAGAAGTCATCTGCAGCAAAAAAGATAATCAAATAACCAACAATAAAAAGTGGGATCCAAAGAATGAGTTCTATCATGATGTATTAATGTTCTTTTTGATTCCAATGTATAAATATTTGAAATTTAAATGATTTTCCTTTATATTTTCCACCACTAATACCAGAAAATTTAAATCCATTATTCTCATGCCAATGAGCTGATGCTTTATTGAATAATGGTTTCTCTACAATAAAGGCAACTATAGGCGTATTTATACTTTTTAAAGCTTTTTGAAAGATGGCAGTACCTATGCCTTTACGTTTATAATCAGGAAATATACTAATTTGATCCAAGTATGCAAATTCAGTTTCTTCATTTAGGAGTAAATCTTTTGATTTTTCATTCTCAAAGGATAAATTACCAATGACATCTCGAACCTTGATTATATTATACTTTTTTTTATGAATGGTAGCGAATCCTATTATAGTTCCATCGTTAATTTTAGCAATATAAATATCAGTATAAGGATTAGTTATAAGATTTCTAAAATATTCAATACCGACCTCTTTTCTAAGAAAGCCTTTATCCTCTAATTCTTTCTTTTGCTTTTTAGTAATTTTTTCGATATCCCTTATTTCAATAAGATTTTTCTTTAACGTATTATGAATTCCAAGCGAATCCTCTAAATTTGCTATATCAATAGTAATTTTCAAATCCTGTGTCATTCTTATCTCCTATTTAGATTCAAATAAAGTTAGATATTTACTTCTTTTTAATTAAATAAAGATATTAGTTTTTAATAAAAGAAGATTATTTTAAATTTTTGAGAAACATAGTATATAATATAACTTATTTTAGGGATATATATGACATATTTGACATCTCAAGAGGAATATACATTTAAAGTGACTTTAGTTTTTTGGAAATTTTATGAACTTGGTAAATATTTTGAATTACCTAAATTAAGAGAATATCTAAAAAATGAAGGTTCATTGAAAATATATGACCTATATCATTGTCAATTAAAGCACCCAATTACAGGAGAAAAATGCCATCAGCCTTTAAAATGGATTTCTAGTCAATCCCATAATTATGCGCCAGTCTGTTTCAAAATTGACAGATCTCAAAGGTTTTCCTCTGCTATTAATTCAAATATTACAGGAAGAATTCGGTTGGAAGGACACATACATTATGGTTCTGTATTGGTTATTCATTGTGAGTTAAGATTTGATAACTACCATACTATAGAAGACTTTATTGAAATTTCACAACCATCAAATATCATTCTTGAAAATACAAATGAACCTATTACTGAAAGGTTTATTGAAATAAGAGATAATTTAATCAATCTTCTTGCCAAGGGGAACTTTGCAGATAAACCGAAATTAGAATCTGTATTGGAACCTTGGCATCATACATGGATTATTTGGGATACTAAACCTGATTTTAATAGAGCTGATTATCGTTTTGTTGGAAATGAAATAGGAAAAAATGCTCATTATTCGATTGCTCTTACATTAAGAACGGATAAATATCATGAATTAGACCCAATAGCTTACAGAGATCAAATCAATCTTAAAAATCTAAGTCCTTATAAAGATGAATTTGTAATGATTACGCATGCAGGAAATGTGGTAATTCCTGGTCCTGGTTTATTAGATCCAGAATCAATGAAAAACTTGTTTATTGACACTCTATTTGCTCCCGAGGTAGGAAATGTACAAAGATTTCTCATATTAATGCATATGGAAAATATTCTAGTTGTAGCAGAAAAATTCGATAAGATCATTTCAGAAACTCGAGCAATGGAAGAAGATCTAACACTAAGAGAAAAAATTGATAAACTTGAAGAATTGGAGACGGAATTAAATAGAATTATTTTAGAATTAAATAAGGACATTATAATCTCAAAAATAACTCGGCTTTTATTTACTAGTACTTTTAAAACAAGTATGTTCAACGAGCAAATTGAAAAATTAGATGGATTTACTTTCTCAATGGCTACCGATGATGTTATAGCTAGGATAAGAAAAACTCTAAATAGACAGAGGAATACACTCAATACAAAATCTTCTGCAATTGAAAATAAATTCTTAGCAATACTTAATTATCTCGCGTTATTTGAATTAGCTACATTAGTAATTTCTTTAGCTTTAGGTGATATTACTACACACATTCCTGGTATAGGTATCATTCAGATTATTGTTGCATTATCCATAGTTATAATCGCAATAATATTATTGAGAATTCAGGAAAAGAAATTATAAAAAAGAATTACTTTTATTTTTAATAAATTGTAGAACAAAAGAAATAATCATGGTTGAATTTATTAAAATAAAGGGAAACCCCACTGAAAGAGGTTTTCAGCAAGGAGAACAATTAAAAGATAAAATTCACAATATGTTTGATGTTGTTTTCCATTCGAAAATGTTCTCAGAAGTTACATCTAAATTAATACCACTCTCAATTATTAAATTTGCTTTAGGTATTATGGGTAAAAAGAACATAAAAAAACCCTTGTTTGAGTTGCTTCCAAATCAATATGAAAAGTTAATTGCCCTGAGTAAAGCAGCGGAAGTGAAGAAAAGATTGCTTTTTGGGGCCCATTTTTTAGAAATAATGTCGGGAGATCCGAAATCCCTTTATAAAAATCCTCCAGTGCAATCATGTTCAATGATATTTACACTTCCAAAAGCTACATCAGATAAATCGCTTATTTTTGGGAGGAATTATGATTTTCCTAATGTTCTACAACCTTTCCAGGTAGTTCGTGAAGAATCTCCTGATAATGGCTACAAAAACTTAAATTTCACGCAATATCCTTTAATAGGGTGCCATATGGGATTGAATGAAAAAGGTTTAGCTATTGGGTATAATTATGGTCGCTCTTGGAAAAAGGAACCACTTGATTTCAGGTTAAAAGGTGTTCCAGGAACATTTATAGTCCAAGAAGTGGTAGAAACTTGTGCTACAACCCAAGAAGCTATTGAGTTTATAACTAAATTCACACATAGAGCAAACGGTTGCCATTATGGACTTATGGATACTTCTGGCGATACATGCGTAATTGAAACGACAAGCACTCGACATGCAATTCGTAGACCAGAGGAGGGCATTTTAGCTCATACAAATCATTATCAGACAGTAGAACTCAAAGATGCAAATTTACCTGATTATGTTCGTTTCAAAATGGATGATATGGATATAAATCCAATAGAATCCCCAATAAGGCGTTATCAGAGGGAAATAATACTATTAAAAAACTATTATGGTAAAATTAATATGGAGACTCTTAAAAAAATTTTAAGTGATCATGATAATAGAGAGCCTGATGATTTTACGGTGTGTACACATGGTCCAGCTGCAGGAACCTTAGGTTCTATAATAATTTTTCCAGCAAAAAAGGAATTCTGGGTTACCGATAATCATCCTTGTAGTTCTGAATTTGAGAAATTCGTTTTATAATAAAAAATAAAGAAAGATTAAAAATTTTATCCCTTAATATCTTGTTCTTGTTGCTTGAATTCGTAGTTTTGCCTTAGTGTTTTCTTTTTTATCTTGTAAAACAACATATTGTGTTGGAAATGGCAATTTAATTTCAAATTCTTGTTCAGCAACTGTATGATCCTTTTTCAAATGATCTTTCTCTCGTAAGATTACAGTTACTTTCTGTACAGCGGGATCATCTACACGTAATGTTTTAAATTGACTCCAAAGCGACATATCTGCCTTGCTAGTAAACTCTTGATTTCTTTGAAGCTTTATAACACCCTTATTCGGCCATCTCGCCTTAAAGAGTTTTGGTCCATCTACTTTAAAATAAAATTCTCCCCGCCATCCTAATATGTCGTAATCTTTGAGAGTTTTCAAACTCATTAGTTCTATACTAATTAAATAGCGTTCTTTTTCTTCACCCACTTGATCCTGGTCAAATGATTGGTCTTTTGCATAAGTTTTCTTAGACTTTGCATAATAACGTCGTGGAATTTTATTTTCACCAATTGATTTTAATTAAATTTGACAATTTTAACTCTAGTATAAATATTATCTATATATGTTTTTTTGTTAAATAGATGGTTATTAGTATGTTGGTGAAAAAGTTATAATCACCAAAATCAACGACATTTATTAATAGAAAAAATTATGTCTTTATTAAATAAAAAATGAGAATTTAAAAAATTCCAAGTGAAAATTATGTTATTTCAAGTAGTCTTAGATGATTTAACCCAATTATCTGGAATCTTTGGTTTTTTAGCTGTCGCTATAGCTTGGTTGTATGGTGGAATTGTACTCTATAAATACATTAAGTCAAAACAAAAGGTCCTTTTTTATTTCTTTTTAGCGATTATGTTTACAATGAGTCCATGGTATCCTTCAGGACTAGGATATATATATTGGTTAATAACAAGACAAGAAATTATATATCCTGCTTATGTACTATTAGGAACGATCGGTGTACCAGTAGCATTATTATCATGGATCCAAATTTATATGCCTGCGCTACATCAGAAATGGAAAGGGATTGCCACATGGACGGTTATGTGTCTATCAATTGTTTTTTATGTTTATCTCTTTTATTTTCTATTCTTTGCACCCGGAGCTCCAGTAGATGCATTAATAGGTATTAAAGATAGTGCAATTGATATCTCTTATAAAGGTTTTGTCTTGGGATTTCTGGCTATTTCTCTAATTATCAGTACAGTTACAGGTAATGATTTTGCTATAGCATCATTTAAAGAAAAGAATGATCCTGTATTAAAATGGAAAGGTAGATTTCTCCTTTTGTCATTCAATCTATTTGCAATTGGAGGAATTGGTGATGGGTTTCTTCCATTAACTCCAGCATCATTGATAATTTTTAGAACATTAATGATGTTTTCAAGCACATTTTATTATCTTGGGTTTATTTTACCTGGATGGACAAGGAAACTTCTAAAAATAGAATAACCTAATCTGTTCCTTTTTTTTATTCTTTTTTTTATAATTTATAATCAGAACAGCAACTAACACTATTATTCCGCCAATTAAATTCCATAGAACAATCGTTTCGCTCCGCTGTAGCAATAAAGAGAAAAGTAAAGTAAGGAATGGCTCAATATATAAGAATGAGGCAACATTTAGAGATTTCAAAGCCTTTTGGGACTTTTGCCATATATAATAACCTACCACATAACATCCCAATCCTAAGTATATTGCACAGAGGAATAATGAAATGTTTAAGAAGTTTTGAATAAAAATAAAAATCTCTCCATTAATAAGGACAAAAATGATTAATTCAAGTGTACCAATATATGCTATATATTTATTCATGGTATTCGTACCAGTTGAATTTTTTTTAGAAATTTTTTTTGTAGTTGTGGAATAAATTGCCCATAAAATTGGAGTTAATAGAGCAAATAAATATCCTAAAAAGTTAGGAGAATCTGGAGCAAGGTTCTTGATATCTCCTCCAGTTACTAATAAAAAACCTCCTACTGTAGCAATAGCAAAACCTAAAATCTTAAATAAATTTACCTTTTCTTTGAAAAAGATTAATGCTAGAATTGTGATGATTACAGGTGTTAATAAGCATATAAATAAGGCGGGAAGAGAAGGACCAATTATTTCAATTGAAGAATATTGGAAAAGGAAAAATAATGATGTGCCAGTAAGGCTTGCGAGGATTAACAGCAACCAATCGTTTTTCGAAAAATTAGTCTTAATCTTATTATTTGTGGTTAATTGCCTCATCTTTTTTAGTTTAAAGTATAGATCAATTAATAGAAACGAAAATGAAGCAATTACAAATCGATATAATGCGATGGATAAAGGAGGGATGAATTCAACGGCGATATCCACAATAACAAATGAAAAGCTCCAAAGAATCACCATAAAAATTAATTGTAAATATACTCGAAGCATTTAAAACCGAACCATGATAAAGTTATATCCAATAATTAAACACAATATTCTACTAAAATGATATCTTAAATTAATTTAATAATAGAAAATTAAGTAAAATAATAATTATTTTTGGAATGATTTTTTGTGAAGAAAATTAGCTATAACTTGAGAATTGGAATAATTGGAAATCCAAAACATATAAAAGAAATTTTTTTGGAGAGTCTAAATAATAAGGTTATAGAATCGAGTTTTTCTAATAACTCGTATGAATGTTTACTTGTTTTTAAGCAAATACCAATAAAGATTAATGTGTTCATCACAGATACCCTTAAGGCAATTATAGAGAAATTTGAGAGTATACAGAAGTTAGACATATTAATCCTCACTCTTAATTTATATGATAAAAATTCATTAAATACAATCAATAAACAGTTAGTAGAAGAATTCTATGAAACATTTTTATTCCAAGGATTATCGGTTTTAGTAGGAATGGATATTGAACAATTATTAAAGAATTCCCCGTCTAAGAGTTTTAAGATAAGTAGGTTTAAATTAGAAAAAACAACAAAAGATTTGAATTTAATATATTGTTTTGAAATATTTAACAAAGATACAGATTTAAACGAGATTTATAATACAATATTTAATGATTTTATTTTAAGATTTCAATATTCAAACCCGGAATTATTTGAAATGGCAAAAGAGTATGGAAAACAGTTATTAAGCTAGTATTAGATTTTAAATTCACAATTAATATCTATATTGTCCAAAAAAAGATAGAAAATCAAAAAGTTATAAAAATAATAAGATACAAATTAAAGTATAATTATTAAAAATGCTATTATTAGATATTTTATAAGTTTAGAGTTGATTTAAGAAAAATGGGAGAAGAACCAAAAGATTTATTGACAATTGAAGCAACTGAGGGTCGTAGGAGGTGCCCTAGTTGCGGAGAGGAAAATAAAAATATGATCCATGAGTCTACAGATAAAACGAATATAATTAGTGATTATCCCAGAGTTTATGGGAAGAAATATCGATGTGGGCGTTGCGGTCAAGAATGGCGTGAAAAATAGTATATACTTAGCACAAAAATCAAATTTATTTTTTGCTTATTGTCTATTCAATTAATACCATAAAATTTAAAATTTGATAAATATAAAAGTAAATATTCTAATTCTATTAGAGTATTGGGATATTAGATATGGATATAGCTAGATTCCTTCAAATATATGTAGTTCAAGGATTGTTTGCCCTATTTTTTTTATATATGGCGTATCTAGTTTTAAAAAGAGGGAGAAAGACATTGAATCTTTATTTAAGTTGTTTTTATCTTTCTACTACAATTGGGGGTATAATAAATATGATATATGCTAATATTTTCAATGAAACTGTCGTGTTTATAATGCATTTTTTAACTTATTACCTCTTTTGTTTTTCAATGATATTCCTTCTTATTTTTGTTTTAATTCTTGAAAAACCTGCGAAGATGATAACGTTTAAGTATCAACTGTTAATCCTAATAATTCTTGGATTATTAATTTTAGGACTTATTTTTATACCTAATGGAATTGTCATAAATACAACTACTAATTGGAAACCAAATTGGGATTGGTTATTTTTCGTATATTCCGTTATTGTTTGTAGTGGCTTAATTATTATTCCAACCATCTATTATTCAATTAAAATTTATAAAAAATTCGAAAGTGATTATTTAAAAAAGAAGTGGAAATACTTTTTAATTGGAATATCTGCTTATTTTTTTCTATATTATGGGACTTCACTTTCTAACACTTTAAATAATGATACTTTTAGGTTCATTTGGTCTTTAATCTCTTTACCTACGCTTATTTCTTTATATTTGATATATTATGGTGTAGGGCGCCAACTTGAGTAAATTTCTTACTTTTGTATAATATAAGGATTATAGGAGACTTGTTAATAAGAAAAAGCAACAATATTAAATATAAAATGATAAATAATTATTACTAAAATAAAATTTTTTTAATATACAAAATAATTATTTTAACGTGAATTCTTATGGTATTGTATCAATTAGAAAGCCTAACACGAGTATTAACAATTTACCTTGTACAAGGTCTCATTTGCGCGTGGTTTTCCTATTTAGCGTATCGAATTCTAAAGAGAGACAGGAAGAGATTAAATATAATATTTTCGGGTTTTTATTTATCAGCAGCAATTGGTTTAATTTTTAATTTTATTTATGGCCCTATTGCTATTGAATCAATTGTCCTCTTCTTGAATTACTTAACCAATTTCGGTTCCTTTTATGCTCCGATATTCTTTGTGGTTTTTAATTTGATATTACTTAAATCAGAAAAAATAATCACCCCAATAAAACAATATTTGATCTTTATCGGATACGGCGCTTATATGTTTTGTATGATCTTTTTTGTGTTAGCTGGATCAGAATGGGGCGTTGAACTTAATGCTTTGACAAATTGGACGCCTGTATGGGCTTTACCTTTCTTTCTCTACGTTTTTTTAGGCGTGACCATATTTACAATTGTTCCATTACTATAT
>JBHLLJ010000021.1:0-30187 GCA_048885705.1 Candidatus Hermodarchaeota archaeon
AGTTGCTCTAATATTTCAAGTTCATATGATATTAAGGGTTTCCCTAAAATTTGGAAGAGTCCTTTATCACTTCCAAAACGAGAACTTTTTCCACCAACTAAAATTGTAATAGCGAGATATTTAGATCTTTCACTTATATCTGACAATTTTTTCAAAAAAATTGTTAATTATCTATTAAACTAATTATTAAAAATTATATATGATTTAAATTACTTGAACATAATAAAACTGATTCTCTCAAATTAATGAATATCATGGTTATAAAAAAAAAAAGAAAACAATTGAGAGAAAAACCTCGAGAAAATTGTGCGATTTTTGGTGTAACTTGTGATGATCTTGGTTATTCCGTCTCAAGACTTTTATATCAAGGTTTGATTGCTTTGCAACATCGGGGTCAAGAATCAACGGGAATATCTATTTTAAAAACTGGTGGAAAGATCTTTACTTATAAGAAAAGTGGATTAGTTTCAAAAGTTTTAGAGGACAAAATAATTTCACAATATTGGGGTAATGTAGGGATCGGACATAATCGTTACGCAACTACAGGGGCAGTGGGATATAAATCAACTGATTATATGCAACCATTTCATTTTAAAAATAATGAAATCGAATTTTCTATGGCCTTTAATGGTACTATCGCAAATTTTGATGAAATTAAACAAAAGATGGATCAAATGGGTCGTGTGTTTGTAACAGATACAGATACGGAAGTAATGGGACAATTAATTGGATCAATTGCATTGGGAACTGAAGATTGGCCAGAAATATTAAAATTGACTAGTAGATTGTTAGATGGATCTTATTCTCTAATACTTATGACATCTGGTGGAGACATCTATGCTATAAGAGATCCATTAGGATTTAAACCCTTATGCATAGGTGAATTAAAATCTGAACAAAGAAATATATATTTAGTTGCATCTGAATCATGCGCAATAGATATTGTTGGAGGAAAACTTTTAAGGGATGTAAAACCTGGAGAAATTGTACACTTAAGCCATCAAAAAGATATACATTCAGAAATGATAATCAAATCAAACAGAACAGCGATATGTCAATTTGAATATGTATATTTCGCGAGACCAGATTCTATAATTGATGGAGTTTCTGTTGCAGAAGCAAGATTAAGGTTAGGAATGAATTTGGCAAAAAATGATCCTATTTTAAATAATACTGAAATAAGAGAAAATGCCATTGTAGTTCCAGTTCCAGATTCGGGAAGAAGTGTAGCCGTAGGATATGCCAAAGAATCTAAACTTCCCTATGTAGAGGGTCTAATGAAAAATAGATATGTTCATAGAACTTTTATAATGCCGGGTCAAGTAAAGCGTAAAATTGCTGTAAAGGAGAAACTAAATCCAATAAAAAGTGTTGTTAAAGATAAAGATGTTATCCTTTTAGATGATTCTATTGTTCGTGGGACAACAACCCAACAAATTGTCTCATTATTAAGAGAGAAAGGTGAAGCTAAACGTGTACATTTAAGAGTTAGTTGTCCCCCAATTATTAGTCCTTGTTATATGGGAATTGATTTTCCTACTAAAGACGAATTGATTGCAGGAAGATCCCAAAATCTTTATAATGAAAAATATTTAGATGAGATTCAAAAAAAAATTGGACCAGATACATTACTTTACCAAACTATAGAAGATTTAATGGATGCAATTGGAAAGAATAAAAATGAATTATGTTTAGCGTGTTTAACAGGAAATTATCCACTAAAATCTGTACAAAAATTGGCCGAATTGGAAAAATCAATTGTTAAAAGTAGAACTTAACTTTGTTATTCAATGCCATCCCAGCAATAAGTACAGATTTTTTCCTTAGGCAAGCCTATTGCATTAACCAAATCTTCAAGCCTTTGATAACATAAAGTTGTTAATCCTAACCTTTTACGGATCATATCAACCATAGCTTTATATTTATCAGAATCAGGATCAGTATATTCTATAGGATCATCTATATTTTCTCCAATTAATTCTTTTATTGCCCAACGCCCCGCTAAATCTAATTCTGAACGAGATCGTGAAAAGTTTAAAAACTTACAACTATAAACTAATGGAGGGCATGCAGGTCTCATATGAACTTCTTTTGCGCCATACTCATATAATCTTTGTATTGTTTTTTTCAGTTGGGTCCCGCGAACAATAGAATCCTCACAAAAAAGTAATCTTTTTTTATTGATAAGCTCCTTAATTGGAATAAGTTTCATCTTTGCGACCGTGTCTCTAATCTCTTGATCTTGAGGCATAAAACTCCGTGGCCAAGTTGGAGTATATTTTACAAAGGGTCGTGAGAAGGGAATTTTAGCTTCACTTGCATATCCTAAACCATGGCCTGTACCAGAATCAGGTATACCTGCAACAAGATCAATTTCTACACTATTATATCTTGCCAAATATGCCCCGCATTTATAGCGAACAACCTCAACATTAATATTCTCATAATTGGATGCAGGATATCCATAATATACCCATAAAAAGCCACATATTTGTAGTCGATCTCCTGGTGGGACTTTCTGTTCAATTTCACTTTCATTTATGAAAATAATTTCACCTGGCCCAAGAAATTTTATAATTTTGTATCCAAGATTAGGAAAGGCACAAGTTTCCATTGTTATAGCATAAGCTCCAGATTTTTCGCCTATTATAAGTGGAGTTCTCCCTAATTTATCTCTCGCAGCGTAGATACCTTCGTTTGTTAATATTAACATAGTACACGATCCATCAACTAAATCTTGAACTTTTTGAATTCCTTCTTCAAATGAAGAACCTTGACTAATTAGTGTTGCTATCATTTCTGTAGGATTTATTTCACCTCCATGCATCTCTGAGAAGTGTGTTCCATTATTTAAAGCTTCTTTTGCCAGATCTTCAATATTATTAATTCTTCCGACAGTACATATAGCAAATACTCCCAAGTGTGAGCTAATTATTAATGGTTGGTCATCATAATCACTAATAACACCAATGCCTTTATTTCCATGCATTTTTTTAATATCTTTTTCAAATTTTGACCTAAATTGAGCTGTTGTGATGTTCTTAATGAACCTTTGAAACCCCCCTGAGTTTTTTACTGCTAATCCTCCTCTTCTAGTTCCTAAATGAGAATGATAATCAGTCCCATAAAAAAGATCTTCTAGACAATTTGAATTTGAAACAACTCCAAAAAGACCTCCCATTATAAATTCACATTATAATTCAACGAAAAATGATTATTAAATAAGATTATTAATCCAATATGATTTGAATGAGCTAAGATGTACTTTAATTAATTAGATAAAAATGTACAATTAATTTAAGCTTCAATTTTCATAGTATTATTAAATATTAATATGTTTGAATAATCCACCAATTAATTGTCCTGTGCTAATCCCAGCATCTCCAGGTGCAATTAAATTATGCTCTAAAAATATAAAACCTTCGTAAGATACACGATCTTTAATAGCTTTAGAAAAAGAATAATTGTATGCAACCCCTCCAGTTAATCCTATCTTATTTATTTTATTTTCTTTAGCAACTTTTACTGCTATATCAGCAAATGCTTTTGCAATTTCAATTTGGAATTTTGCAGCAATATCTTTTCTTTTATATCTTGAACTTCCCAACAATTCAAGGATATCTAATATTAAATCTGAAGTATTTATGACATACATTCCATTTTTTTTAGAATATTTAACTTTTAAGTCTACTTTATAAGGATTACCTTCTAAAGCTAGACCTTCAAGTCTCATAGCAGGTTCGCCTCTGTATGTTTTAATAATTGCTGCTCCTAAAAGATAAGACACTACATCAAAAATTCTACCAGTAGCGCTTGATAAAGGTATATTTTTGGATGGAAAATTTATATTTGCCTTTCTAAATTGATTAACTATAGCTTTCAATTCATTTTGTTTATATTCCAAATCATTTTCCAATCCAATTTGCTTGAATGCTTTTAAAGAATCATCAATTCCCAGAGAATTAAGGATAATAGAAGCAGTCATTCGAGCAGGATATTTTGTACATCGATCTCCTCCAATCATGGGCTGATATTCTAAATGCCCAAGTCGCTTATACCCATTATAGCTACTTAATAATATTTCTCCGCCCCATACATTACCATCATCCCCATAACCAACTCCATCTGTACTTATACCAATAATTTCATCTTCATTTTTAACTTTATTTTCCGCCATTAATCCCAATATATGAGCAAAATGATGCTGAATAAAGTAAAGAGGAATATTAAATTGGGAAGATAATTCTTTTCCAAATTTGGTAGTAACAAATTCTGGATGCAAATCGCATGCGATAAATTCAATTTCTGAATCCTTGATTTGAAGTAGATTTTTCATATGGAAAATCGAATTTTTTAAAAATTCATAAGTTTCAAGGTGGGTCACATTTCCTATATGTTGAGTTGGAAATATCCTATTGAATCTTAAAACTGCTCCCGTTGTAGTTAATTCAGGTCCAGTTGCTATAGCACCTTGAACATCTACTTTGAATGGTAATGGTAAATATTCAGGGATAAAGCCTCTTGAGCGTCTAATTAATTTTAATTTATTATCATGGATTCTTAAGACACTATCATCAACTCTTTGATATATTTGTCTATTATGAAGAAGAAATACATCAGCTAAATCTTTAAGTTGATTAAATATATCATCATTTTCAATAGCCATAGGGATATATGATTTATTACCGCTTGTATATACTAATGGTTTTTCTCCGATAAAATCGAATAGAAGATGATGTATTCCTGAATATGGGAGCATAATTCCCACATTATTCAATCCTGGTGCCACTTGTTCACTGATTAATTCATAATTGGAAGTGTTTTTTCTTTGTAATAGTACTATTGGCTTACGGAAAGATGTTAAAGTCTTTCTTTCTAAAGGTGAGATTAAAAATTCTTTTTCAATTACTCTTAAATTGGGCACCATTAAAGCAAAAGGTTTGTTCTTTCTTTTCTCTTTTCTTGTACGGAGTTTTAAAATGACTTCATTATCCACTAAACAGACCAAATGAGTACCTCCGATACCTTTAACAGCTACTATGTTCCCTTCATTGATTATTTTAGCAGTTTCTTGTAAAATGATACTAATTGAGTTTTTATTAATAGTCTCTCTATTTTTATTATAAAGAGTATAATGAGGACCACATACAGAACAAGCAAAAGTTTGAGCATGGAATCTTCTATTATTAAAGTCTGAATATTCTTGCATACAAGATTCTGGTTCAGCATGTTGACAGAAAGGAAACTTAGTCATGGTACTTCTCTCTCTATCATATGGGAGGGCTGTGACTGTAGTAAATCTTGGGCCACATACTGCACAGGCAACAAAAGGATAATTATAATATTTCTTATATTGAGAGTTGTGCATATCTTTCAAACAATCGTTACAAATTGCTATATCTGGTGGAAGTGATTGACTAATACCTCTACCTTCTTCACTTTTTTTAATCTCAAGATCATTAAATTTATCATTAATATCTAAATATTCTATTTCAATATCTTCGATAAATGCGATTTCTGGTTTCTTTATTTTAATATTCTTTAAAAACTTTTTAATTTTTTCAGAATTACCCTGAAGAACTAATCTTACACCGGCATTACCTCTATTTAATATATAACCTTTAAGATTTAAGGAACGAGCTAAATTATACAAAAAGGGCCTAAATCCTACGCCCTGAACTATCCCTATAATATTAAATTCAACGGTTTTATAATCACTCAATTACATTTCTCAATTTTTCTGCTTTAATTATAGATTCAAATTATGAAATAATCTCTAACAAATAAAATTAATATTTTATTATGAAAAGCCTTATTAAATTAAGATTTTGTTTTAAAATATTATAATCAATTAATTTCAGTTATACCAAAATGACATTACAAGACGATCTATGGGATATTCCTTTTAATAAAGCATTTTTCAAGACAAGTCATAATTCATATGAACATTCTATAAGAGAACAATTAAATAAAGGTGTTAGAGGACTTGAATATGATATTCACGATGATAAAATACAGGAATTAGGTGATTTCGAAGTTTATCATCTACAAAATCATATTGATTGCCTTCTTAATGTAGATGGAAATCCTGATGATCTTCGATTATCTAATTGGTTGAAGGTCTTAGATAATTGGTCCAGTGAACAGAATAAAGAACATGCACCTATCACGCTATTTGTTGAACTTAAGGATTCGATCATTGATTCAAATAATGAACCGGAAGAATTGTTTGGAATCAAGAAATTAAATAAAATCATAGTAGATTCCTTCAAACCTAAAACTCTCTTTACTTTTAATGATTTTAGAGAAAAAAATTTCAAGTGGCCAACAGTAAAGGAATTAAAAGGACGTGTGTTAATTGTACTTGTAAGTTACTGGGGAGGTTATTGGGCAGCAAGTGAAGGAGGCTTAGAATCTAGGGTTAAGTATTTACAAAACAGCTTAGAAGGAAGAGATGGTATTTGTTTTGTATCTTGGGTTCAAGAAGATCAAGGAACTAAAACGCTATTTTTAAAAAAAAAGACTCATTTCTGGAAATGTAGTATAGAACATAGTACGAAACATTTCTCTAAAAATATTAAAGCTCAACGATTAACACGAGCTGACTTCGATAAAATTGTATGGGGAATGCATGTAAAAACATATTTTAACAAAAATTATGAAAAAGGATATAGAGTAAACTTCCCTGCTACAGATCTTTGGGGAACTGATCAATATAATTCCTGCTTCCCATGGTCAATTTAAGGATTTTCTTCACTATAATATTTATAATAAATACTGCATGTTCCCTCCATAGACACCATGCACGGACCAATAGGATTGATAGGTGTACATTCTTTTCTAAATAATTTGCACTCATAAGGATACAATTTACCAACCATAATTAAATGGCATGAGCATCCTGGAGGTATATCTAGTGACTTTGGAATTTTTATATCAAATTTTTTATCTGCATCAAACTCTTGATATTGTTCTCGGATTTCCAAACCACCATCATATACTCTACCAATGCCTCTCCATGGAGATGTAACTGATTTAAAAACATGTTCTATTATTTTTTGAGCAAGGATATTACCTTCAGGTTTTACTATTCTAGAATATTCATTTAATGTATCATATTTCTTATCTCTAACTTGCTTCAACAACATCAAAATAGAGAGTAGTACATCATTAGGTTCAAAACCTGAGATCACATTTGGAATTCTATAACCTTGAGAAAAGATCTCATATGGTTTTAAGCCTATTATAGTTGAAACGTGTCCTGGAGATATAAAACCATCAATTTTTAATTGAGATTGACTCATTAAAAGTTCTAAAGCTGCGGGTATTAATTTATGGGCGCAAATCACTGAGAAATTGGAAGGAGGGCTAGACTGTAATTCATATCCAATTAACGGAACAGTAGTTTCAAATCCTATGGCAAAAAATATTACTTCTTTATTTGAGTTCTCTCTTGCGATTTTAATCGCATCATTCGGACCATATACGATTCTTACATCAGCACCTTTAGCCTTTAATTCAGCAAGTGAAATATTAGTCGCAGGAACACGTACCATGTCTCCAAAAGTTGTTATTATGGTATCATTTCTTTTTCCAAGCTCAACAGCTTTATCAATATCTGCAGCAGGGCAAATACAAACAGGACATCCAGGGCCAGATAACACTTCAATTTCTTTAGGAAGGAGAGTCCTTAATCCATATTTTGAAATTGTATGTTCGTGAGTTCCACAAACATGCATGAACTTAACTATTTTACCTATTTCCTTAACTGTTTTATTAATTGCTTTCACAATTTTATTCGTGAATTCTTTACTTTTTAAAACATTTAAACCGGGAATATCCATATTCTCACCTACTAACAAATTCTAGGTATTGGTTCTCCTAATGGCATATCTATAAAACGAGTACCTCCTACAACTGTTTTTAAAAAAACTCGTTTAGGATTTTCAGCTTTCACTTCACCTATAATTTCTGCTTCTTTACCTATTTGAGTTAATTTTATCTTATTTAGGATACTTTCAGAATGGTGAGGATCTACAGATAAGAGAGCTCTCCCTTCACTTGCGATGTTATAAGGATCTAATCCTAGCATGTCGCATATGGCGATAACTTGCTTTTTTATTGGGACTTTTTCTTCCTCAATCCATATACTAACATTTGATTTTTTAGCCCAATCATTCAAAGCGGCTGAAATTCCTCCACGTGTGGGATCTTTCATTGCATGGATATAATTACTTTTAATATCAGATTTAATAGCTTCATAAATCTCAAGTAAAAGCGAGATATCTGACTTTAAATCAGTAGAAATGTTTAAGCCTTCTCTAGAAGCCATTAACGCGGTTCCATGATCTCCAATACTGCCAGTTAGTATAATTTTATCGCCAACCTTCAACCCATTATCTAAAATTTTAATCGATTTATCTTTTATTCCAATACCTGTTGTAGAAATTATAAGTTCATTTAAAGTGCCTCGTGGCATGACCTTTGTATCTCCTGCAATAATTGCAATTTTAGCTTCTTTTGCCTTTAAATTCATTGAATTAATGATTTTTTCTAATTCTTTAAAATCAAATCCTTCTTCAATAATTATCATAGATGTTAGAGCTAATGGTTCGGCACCCATCATTATTAGATCATTTACAGTGCCGCAAATACTCAAAGTTCCAAGATCACCTCCCGGAAAGAAGAGGGGATAAATAGTGTGCCCATCTGCAGTAATCACAATTTCCTTTTCATAATTGTTAAGTGGAATTGTAGCACCATCGTCTAATTCTTCAACGCCAATGCCGTTATTTACTTTCTTATAAACTATATCTTTCGTGATAAAGTGGATTAACTCCTCTTGTAAAATTCCACCAGCTCCATGAGCCAAACGGATTACATTTGAGCTCTCTTTTTTTTCAATCATAATATAAGAAAAGAAAAGAAAATTAAAAGAATTTAGATATTTTTGGAATAAGTTGTTTTCGTTTATTCCTAAAAATTACAGTTTTTGATTTATATTTTTTTACAGACTTTACCTAATGAATCAGAAGTTTTTAATAAAGTTATGAATAAATAATCTCAACTAATTTTTTTTATTACAAATTAGCTAATTTAAATGAATAAAAAAAAACAATAAAAATTGATAAAAAATGGCAGTAAAAGTAGCGTTTATGCAACTTTCCGATTGTTGGGGCTGTCACCAATCCTTATTAAATGTTCACTTAGGATTGTTGCCAGTTCTTCCGGCACTCGAAATAGTTTACTGGCCAGCTGTAGTTGACTTTAAATATGATTCATTAAAAGCAAGAGAAAATGGTTCAATAGTAGTTGGATTCATTGAAGGCTCAATTAGAACAAATGAAGACTATGAAAGCGTTAAATTAATGAGAGAAAAATGCGTTTTAATCGTTGCTTTTGGTAGTTGTTCATGTTATGGAAATGTTCATGGACTTGCCAACCAATGGGATAAAAACGAATTGGTAAGAAGGAAATTTTCTGAAGTGGAAAGTATTGCTGATGGAAGTGGTGGAGAACCAACTCAACATACTCCAGGTTTTAGAGATAAAATCGTAAATGTTGATGAAGTAATTAATGTAGATGCTTACATTTCAGGTTGTCCTCCTAAACCAGAAGGGATCGTGTCGGCGATCGCTTTTCTACTCGGACAAAAACCGTTCCCTATGAATGATCTAGCATTTTGTAATGACTGCACTATTAAAGATAATTGTTTATTAGATGCAGGAAAATTATGCTTTGGATCAATTACTAGTATTGGGTGTAGTTTAAAATGTACTAGTAATGGAAACCCATGTGTTGGTTGTTTCGGTCCAGCAAGGACAGTAGATTCCAGAGCTGAAAAATTAAGCAACATGACGAGGAGTCTTGGTTCAATCAGTTCAGGTGATAAAAAGAATTTATATGAATTCTTAACCTTGTTCTTAAATATTCCTCTAATGGCGGGATTTGATTTATCTGGAGATATATTAAAACAGGTTAAAAAAGAGGGTACTCCTAGCTCACCAATAGCAAATTTACCTCCTACAACAGAGGAAATTGCAGGTAGCTTAATGGCTTTCCTAAGGGATAATCCTGATTTCACAGAAATCTCAAATGTCTGTGATACATGCCCTAGAATCATAGGTAGCAAGTCCACAATGACAAGAGTTAAAAGAGATTATGAAGGACTTCCTAATATGGATGATTGCCTTATTGAACAAGGATATATCTGTATGGGACCTGTCACTAAAGCTGGCTGTGGTGGTATGTGTATAAGGGTTAATGCTCCATGTACTGGTTGTTTTGGTCAGACAAAATGGGGTGTTGATCAAGCAGAGAGATTTGCAGAAACAGTTGTGAAACAATTTAACGTAAGCTTATCAAAAGATGATCTACTTGCTCAAGTTAAAGATCCAGTTGGTACTTTTGAAAAATTTACATTAGCATCAAGAAAAGGAGGCGTATAAAAAAATGGTAAAAGAAATAGAAGTAGAACCTGTCACTCGATTAGAGGGACATGGAGGTTTGAGATTAGTTTTAGGCGATGATGGAAAAGTACAAGATGTTCAATTTAACATTACATCAACAAGATTTTTTGAAAAATTCCTTGAAGGGCGTTATATGGAACATGTATCGAGAATAACTCCTAGAATCTGTGGTATTTGCCCAATTCCTCATCATATTGCTCCAACTAAGGCAGTAGAAGATGCATGGGGTATTCAAATCCCTGAACCAGCTAAGAAACTAAGACAACTCTTAATTAATGCTAAGCAATACAGTTCGCATGCACTTCACTTCTACGCGTTAGCTGCACCAGATTTCTTATTAGGTCCTATGGCGGACCCCGCATTAAGAAATGTTGTTCATGTAATAAATAAAATGCCAGATGTTGGTGCTATGGCACTAAAAATGATGGATTTTGGACAGAAATTATGTGCTGCTATTGGAGGAAAATCAGTTCATCCAATTGTATGTATTCCAGGTGGAATGAAAAAATCTTTAGATGAGGTAACCCGTGATAAATTTCTTGCTGAAATTAATGATCAAGTAGAATGGACAAAAAAAACTGTTGATATTGGATTAAAAGTTGTAGAAGATTATTGGGATGTTGTTGCTAATGTAGGTAATGTTCCTACTTGGTATGCAGGAATGACGAAAAACGGTGTTCATGATATTTACGAAGGAGACCTTAGAATGGTATCTCCAGAAGGAGAAAAATTCGATTACGCTCCTCAAAAATATTTAGATTGTATAGGAGAACATATTCCCGAACATTCATATGCAACACACATGTATTATAAACCTGCTGGATATCCCGATGGCATTTATCGAGCTAATACATTAGCAATGATTAATGCTGCTGACAAAATGGCAACACCATTAGCAGATGAAGCATTAAAAGCAATGAGAGCGAAAATTGGAAATACGCCTCATTTTACGTTTGCATATCATTGGGCTAGATTAATAGAATTAGTTGAATCTATCGAAATGATAGCAACATTGCTTCAAGATCCAGATATTGTTAATCCGAACTGTAAAACATTGGACGTAGCACCAAGAGAGGGTGATGGAGTTGGATTAGTAGAAGCTCCGAGAGGCCTTCTATTATACCATTTATTCTCTGATGGAGAGGGTATAGTTAAAAAGGCTAATCTTTTAGTTGCGACTAACCACAACATCGCAGGTATCGAGAAAACACTGATGCATGTCGCTAAACAAGTATTTGAAGATAAGGCTCTAGAAAGCCTTAAATTACCAAAACCATGGATTGAATAAACTAAATCAAAATTTAGAGTGTGAATGAAAAAGATGAGTGATATACCAGAAGGAGTAGTAAATGTATTAGAAATGATAGTTAGATGTTTTGACTGTTGACTATCATGTGCTGCTCACATCACTGTTGTTGATGAGAGTGGTAAAGAAATTTACTCTCGTGAGCTACATGTTGGTTTAGGATGAAATATCCAATAAAAATTATAGATTGGATATGACTGCCCTTGCATGGGTTAAAACCAACAAAAATAAAAAAATATAAAAAAAAACGAAAAAAACGTGATAAAAAATGACATTACCATTAGGTATAGATTTTGAATTTAGGAAATTAATTATGGACGTCCATGTGTCATCTGATAAGATCAAATACTGCTATCAGTGTAGCAGATGTACAGATAATTGTCCTGTTGCTACAGTTGCTAACCCATTCTATGAAAATGTTTTTGATCCAAGGTTAATAGTTTTAGGGACACTTCTAGGATATAAAGATGTTGTAATGTCTCTAGCGGGATCAAAATCAGCAATCATTCCATGGGGTTGTACAGTATGCGATACTTGTGATACCGTGTGCCCTCAGAAAATTGAAGTCACAGAAATTATAACTTTAGCAAAGAATGTAACAACTGGAGCTGGATTAGCACCAGACAATGTTGTTGCTCAGGCGAAAACCGTTTTTGAAAATGGAAAAGCTATTCCATCTCAACCAGCGATCGAGAGAAGACGTGAGCAGTTAGGCTTACCTGCTGTAGTTGCACCAGATGTTAATGAAGTCCAAACTTTATTAAAAGCAATAGGTGCAGATAAAAAATTATAATGGAGGTTTAAAAAAAATGACTGAATATAAAATGTTTGAAGGATGCGTTATAGGAAATAGAATTCCTTTTATTGAAGCCGCCTCCAGAAAGGTTTTTGACAAAATTGGGGTCCAAACATCACAAGCACCCTTTGCATGTTGCCCAGATCCCACTGGAGTTAAAAGCTTTGATAATACAGCATGGCTCGCTTTAGGTGCTCGCAACTTATGTTTAGCAGAAGCAGAAGGTAAGGATATAATTTCACTTTGCAACGGTTGCACTAATACACTTCGTGGAGTACAACACCAACTAAAACATGATTCCAATAAAAAGGAAGCGATCAACAAAGAATTGGCCAAAATAGGTAAAAATTATAAAGGGTCTATTGATGTAAAACATTTTGTTGATGTTTTAAGGTCAAATGTTAATGCTATAAAAGGTGCAATTACTAAACAAATGGGTGATCTTAAGGTTGCGTGTCATCCAGGGTGTCATTATATGAGGCCTGCTGAATGGATGGAATCCGATGATCCATTACGTCCTAAAAATTTGAAAGAACTCGTTGTTGCTTCAGGAGCTAATGTAGTTGATTATGAAGAAATAGGATTATGTTGTGGAAATGCTGTTGCTGGTCCATTTCCAGAACATGGAGATGCAATACTAAAGCAAAAGCTTGATTCAATTAAAAAGTCTGGAGCAAACTGTATTGTTGTCAATTGTCCTGCATGCTTTCAGCGATTAGACGGCGAACAACGAAATCTTTCAAAGAAATTTGAGACCGAATATAATATTCCTATATTATATGTAACAGAATTATTAGCTTTAGCTATGGGTGTATCTTCTGAGGAGATTGGTTTAAAGAACCATCGAACTAGACGAGATACCGCTATAGAAAACCTTTAAGCTAATATCTAAAAATTTTTTTTATTATTTTTTTCTTTACTTTTAATTTAATGTTTAAATAATTAGCTTAAATATTAAGACTAATATTGTGAAATTCAAAAATTTTTAAATATGTCAATAGTAAATTGAACTTAAGCAGAATTTGACAAAAAAAATTTTATTATAAGATAAAAGAAGATGAAAAAACATGGTAAATTTGAAAAAAGACACTTGGTTATATGCTTTAATCGCTTCTATACTTATTATAATATCACTTTTTACTCCTGCGCGTATTATACACTTACCAATATATGGGGACGTTATAAACTGGTTAGGTGGAAATATTATGTATTATCTCAATACAAGTGTGTTGCACGATGATTTATTTAGTCTGCTCCTATTTGGTGTGGCATTAATTTCAATAACGATACTTCTAACAATCTCTATAAATTCACGTAAAGGAAATGAAATTAAGCGGAGATCGTTATTCTATTTAATTTTAGGTGGAGCTTTACTAATTTTTCCGATATTCTACTGGTTGTTTGAAATGGATTTTGCCATTGAGACTATAAGTTTTGCTTCGATCGGTATCTTCATTTCGGGGATAATATGTATTGTAACTTTTGTAATTGATAAATTTAATACAAGTAGAAGTAAACCATCAATTGCTTAATATCAATTTTATTTTTATTTTCAAATTTAGTCATTTTTTTAATATTTTTATATACTTCGAGTTTCTTATTTCGCTATAAGATTTATATAATAAAAAGTCCTTAAATAATTTGGAACACTTCTTTTGTATTTATCTATAGGACTATTATAAACTAAAAGAATAAAAAAAATGTGGAGTTAGAAAATTATGTTTAATTTAAAGCGTGATCTTCCTTGGTTTTTCCATTATCTTGAAAATTATTATCATTTGTTTCTTGATGTAAGATTTAATAATGAAATGATTGGAAAAAAAGACATAACTTTTACTGTAGAATTTAATCTCCAAGGATTTGAGGGATTGTTATTTTACATGTATAAACCAGCTCATAAAAGAGTTAAGTTTGATTTATATAAACATTCAGTAGATCAAGTATATACAATAAGAGATCTTAACTTAACATTATCGAGCCAATCGTTGAATGTATTGGATTTTGTAATTATTCCTTTTGGTTATTTTAAAGATGAACATAAATTTAATTTGGATGTAAGGACTGCAAATTTGGAATCCCATTTCAATTTATATGCGTGGGCCCCATCAAATCTATATAAACATGTAAAATCCGTTATTCGAATCGCAAATCAATATTCTGAATTAATTCCAATAGATGATTACAGAGGCTATTTCTTTCAGTTTAGTAGTTCCTTCAAAGGAAATGAAACAGGAAGGTTTTTTGATTTAATAAATTTACTGGTGGATCTTGATAAAACTGTTGATGAATTAGACAATACTCCTATATTTGAAGCTATGGATTTGGAGATTAAATCATTAGTAACAAAAAGTAATGAGTTTTTATTCGAACTGTGTCAAAGATCTATTCCATTAGATATTAAAAATATTCTAAGAGAATTAGAAAGATTAAAATTTAACATTGATAATTTATCAAAAGAAGAAATTTTCAATTGGCTAGATGATCTTATTTCTTATTATAGTCTAAAAAAATAACACCAATAATTATAATACTTATTCAGCCTTTTTAACGAAAGAAAACAATAATTTTATTTAGCAAATTATATTACAAGAATTACTATTTATAGTTTTGATTAGATAAGTTATGTGTTTAGCAATACCAGGAAAAATCCTAAAAATCAATGAGAATTCAGCATTGGTAGATTTTGATGGGATTAAACAAAATGTAATAATAGCATTAATTCAAAATCCTGAGGTCGGAAAGTATGTTATTGTCCATGCAGGATATGCAATTGAAATGTTAAATGAAGAAGAGGCTAGATTAGCTATCGAACAATGGAAAGAACTTGCTGAAGATCAGGATTTAGATTTAACAGATGTAATTTAAAAAAAAACTAAAACTATTTCTTATCTTTTTTCAAGGAAGTTAAAACTAAGTATCCTGCATTAGAAAAAATTGCTACTCCTACAAATAGCAGACTTATCAAGTTGGCAAATAAAGCACCATTACCTGCCATTTCTAAAACGAATGCTATGATTAAACTAACCATTCCTAATACTAGAAGGTTTTCTTTCTTTCTCAACTTCTTTATTTCGCCTCCTTTTTTATAATTCATATAATTTTGGATGATCTCCAATCATCTAAATAAAAATTAGTTATTTATAGATATACTATATAGAATATATAGTTTTGAGAAAAATGTATATAGAAGTGAAATAAAATAATTATTTCATAAATCAAACAATTTGACTTTTAATTCCTTTAATTTATTATACAATGCCTTTATTGACTGAATTGCTTTTGATTTGGAGTTATAATCAATAGGAGATTTGCCCTCTAAATCAGCCTTGCCAATTTCAGGATCAAAAGGTATCAAATGGTAAAGAGGAACCCCCCAATCTTTAATTTTTTGGTTAATAACATCTTTTTGGGACTCATCAGTGATTTTATTTGCAATTAAAAAAATATTTATTACACCAAGTTTTTTAGAGAGGTCTATTATTTTTTTGCAGAGATCTAAAGATTTTTGAGATGGTTCTGTTATTACTAACATCACATCGATACCTTTTGCTGTGCCCCTACCTAAGTGTTCTATACCTGCTTCAAAATCAACAATTATAACTTCATCTCTTTTCACAAACAAATTGTATAAGAGTGTTCTAATTAAAGCATTTTCTGGACATAGACATCCAGTTGCAGGTTCTTCAATTCCACCTAAAACTAGTAGTTGTAGACCATCTTGTCCGGATACTTTATATTTATCTGGAATATCAGAGACTTTAGGGTTAATATTATATACTCCAGGACCAGCACCTTTCACAAGAGTTCTTTCTTCTATCATTGACTTCATTTCTTTAATTGGGACAATTTGGCTTTTAGTCTTTTCATCAATGCCTAAGGTGTAGCTAAGATTCATAGCAGAATCATTATCAATTGCAAGGACTTTAAAACCATCTTGTGCAAATAGTCTAGCTAAAATACCTGCAACTAAGGTTTTTCCCACGCCACCCTTTCCGCTTACACTAATTTTCACAGAAAAATCACCTAACTAATTAAGATTATAAATCGAAATAAATTAAATTTTTTATTAATAAATCCAAAAAAATTAGGGTAAATTTCTGAATAAGAATAATATTAAACCAAATAAATTTAATAATACATAAGAATTACGAAATATTTAATTTAGAATGTCGATTATCCAAGAATTACTATTAGACAATTATTCATTTGAACAAGCAGAGCGAATCCAAGTTAAATATCAAAATCTAATACTCAAAATTCAAAAGAGTGCATATTTGGAGGCTATTAATACTATTAATACTGTTACTGGAGTAGATATCTCATACTATAAAAAAGAGGAAAAAGATTTTGGATTAGCTTGTGCTGTTGTATGGAATTTAAATCAAAAAAAAGTAGAAAATTATTATTTTGCTAATCAAGAAATTAAATTTCCTTACAAACCAGGATTTTTAGGATTTCGAGAAACTAATCTCCTAGCAAAAGTAATTAGAAAACTCCCAATTAAGCCAAAAATTATAATGTGTGATGGTCATGGGAAAATACATCCTCGAAGGTTTGGAGAAGCGGTACATCTTGGTTTTGCATTAGATATCTCAACTATGGGAGTTGCTAAAAATCCTTATATTGGATACTACCATTGGAAAGATATTCAATTAATAAAAGGCAATAAGTCACCAATATGGGCAAATGAACCAGAAATTCTGAATAAAAGCACATCTAATGAATTATTAGGATATGCAATATGTTTAAAAAATGGCTCAAAACCGGTTTTTGTAAGCGAAGGCTATAAAATAAATCTAGATCTTGCATTAGAAATTTGTTTATTTACCACTAAAGAACATCGACAACCTGAACCAATTTTTCTCGCGGATAAACTTTCAAGAAAAGAAGTGAGTAATTACATTTAATCAATTTTTCCCATTTCTTGCATTTTATGTGAAATAGTCATTAATTCATTAAAGATGTTCATGTTTTCTTCTGGATCTGTTGTTTCCAATAATTTTTCATTAAGTTTTTTCATCCTTATTGTTAATTCGATAAATTCTCTTGGAGGCTCTATTCTATAGAGATAGTTTCGCTTTCCATCTTTTGTAATTTCGACGTATACCCATTTTTCTGCTTTTTGGGACCAATTCCATCTATTAGGTGTAAATAATCTTCTTCCCATGAGTCTATATCATTTATGAGATTTCCGTAATTTTTATATATTATTCAGAGATATTGCTTAAGATTTTTACTGCTAGCTCTCTAACATCTACATCAACATCTTTTGATAATTTTTTTAAGAGGGTTTTGAATTGATCACTTTTATCTTCATATTGATTAATAGCCTTTAAAAGATTATATCTAACTAACCAATCTTGATCATCGATTATTTCAAAAAAAGCATTATATATTTTATCATTTTTTATTTGACTTAATATTTTTATCGCATTACTTTTAGTTTCACTATTTTTACTTTTTAAGTCTTGAATAAGGAAATCAATAACTTTATTTTTATTATTTTCATCAAGCAAACGATACATTCTATTGAACAGAGTGTGTTTTATTTTTTTTGGGATCCGTTGGGGAATTGATATGCCTTCGATTTTTATACTTTCAAGATCCTCAATTTTTTTCTCTAATTCGCTTATGATTTCTTTAAATTTTTTATTTTCCTCCTGATATCTAACTAACTCAGATTTTAAATTATCAAATTCTTCTCTAAGTTTTGCATACTCTAATGCATCTTCAGTTGATATTGTTACGGGTTCATTTAAATTGTTTAGTTGGTCCTGCAAATAAATTTTCTGCGTTTTATAATCTTCTAGTTCTGTTGTTAAAGCATTGATTTTATCGTATGCTTTTTCTAATTCTTCAGAACTAGCCTCTTCTATACTTTTCTCTAATTTAGCTTTTAAAGACTCTATTTCTACGCGCAACAGTCCATTTTCTTGCATCAATTGGAAATTTAATTTCTTAAAATTTGTTAATTCTTCATTCTGTCTCATGTATAACTCATTATCAAGAGGAATTTCATGATTTTCTTCATTTGATTGAAATTCTTCAATTTTTTGTTGTAATTGGTTAATTTGACTTTTAAATTGTTCATTTTCATCAGTTAATTGAACAATTAAATTTTCGGCATTTACAATCTTTTCACTGAGTTCTTCTTTTAAATTGAAATCTCCACCAGATTCAATTCCTGTACCTACTTGTACAATTTTATCATTTAATTGGTCAATAAGGTCATCTTTTTCTTCTAATTCTTTTCGTTGAGAGACGATAATATCCTTCAAAACCTTAATTTCGCTTGGTAATTTAACTTGTTCAAGCTCTTCGTCTTTAATTTGGCTTTTAAGAGTTTCAATTAATAAATTTTGTTCATTAATAGTAAATTCTAATCGTTTAATTTCTTCTTTTAATGAATGTATGGTCTGTTCTAATTCGGCTTTAGATTTTGCCTCTTCTTCAACAGAATTGATTAAATTTTTCAGATCTTTACTCATGATCCATAGCCACAATTAAATTTATATTAAGTAAGATTAATCATAATCCAATTTAATAATATTAGTAATATCTATTAACTTTTAGTATTATACAGAAAATTTCTATTGTAGGATTTAAATTTTGATAATTTAATAGGTATATTATGATTTTAAAAAAAAATAAAAGTTTAGTGTATTTCTTGTTTAGCTTAAACTATTTTTATTTCGATTATTTTATCCCCTTGGACTATTGAGTTAACAACATCTTGATCTGCAGTGCTTAAAACTTCTCCAAAAATGGTGTGTTTATTATTTAACCAAGGTGTTGGTACGTGGGTAATGAAAATCTGTGATCCATTAGTATTTGGCCCTGCATTGGCCATTGCTAAGATACCTGGCTTATCAAATCTTCTTCCACTCTGGAATTCATCTGCAAATGGATAATTAACCTGTTTTCCTTGATAAGGAAAAGAACTAATACCTTTGTCTCTTGGTCCACCTATTCCGCGACCTAAGGGACAACCAACCTGAATCATAAAGTCGTTTATCACACGATGAAACACAATACCATTATAGAAGTTTTGTTTTATTAAAAAAAGAAAACTCGTTACTGTCAGAGGAGCATCGTTATCAAAGAGATTAAGGTTTATCTCTCCTTTATTCGTTACTATAATAACTTTCGTCATACAAAAAGAAAAGTTGAAATCTTTTTAACAATTTTGTTTTTGAAATTCTTCTTTAAAGGTTTATTTTTAATCAATGAAAAATTTATTAATAATCACGATAATAGAATTCTATCATAGCTTTAGAATATATTAAATTTTCGTAAATAAGAATGGCTAAGAATGATATCTCATTTTTCTTCAATCCTAAAAGTATTGCTATAATTGGAGCAAGTGAGACAGAAGGGAAAGTCGGCAACACCGTATTAAATAATATAATAAATTCAGGTTATAAGGGAAAAATCTTTCCAATAAATCCTAAAGCAGGAGAAATTGGCAAATTGACTTGTTATAAGAGTGTTTTGGATGTACAGGATGATATCGATATAGCCATTTTTGTTATTCCAGGAAAATTTGTGAATAAAGCAGCGGAAGAGTGTGGGATAAAAAAAGTTAAAGGCTTAATAATTATTTCAGCAGGATTTAAAGAAGTTGGTGGAGAAGGAGTAAAGAGAGAAGAAGAATTAATAAAAATTGGCAATAAATATAATATGAAAATTTTGGGGCCGAATTGCTTAGGGTTGATCTGTCTAGCTTATAATGGTTCCTTTGCAGCAGAAACACCTAAAAAAGGAGAAATAGCTATGATATCTCAATCAGGTGCTATGCTTACAGGAATGATGGATTATAGTATGACACAAGCCTTTGGATTCTCATGTAATATTAGTTTAGGTAATAAAGCTGATTTGGGTGCAGTCGATTTTATTGAATATCTATCTAATGACAAAAATACAAAAGTTATTTTATGCTATTTAGAGAGTATTAAAGATGGAGAAAGATTTTTAAAATTACTTCCCAATGCTGCCCGAAAAAAACCAATAATAATTTTAAAGTCCGGAGTTAGTGAAGCTGGTGCTAGAGCAGCTTCAAGCCATACTGGTGCTTTAGCAGGAGCAGATATCGCCTATGATCTAGCTTTTAGTAAGTGTGGAGTAATTAGAGCTAAAACAATCGAAGATTTATTTGATTATGGTGAAATTTTTCTTTATCAACCTGTACCAATACAAAATTCTTTCGCGATAATTACTAATGCTGGGGGACCCGGTATTGTCGCAACTGATGCATTTGAAAGAGAAAACTTAAAATTCGCAAGCTTTTCGGAGCCAATTCTTCACAATTTAAGAGAAAAGTTACCAGCTGAAGCGGCTATTTTCAATCCAATAGATATTGTAGGAGATGCAACACCAGATCGGTATAATTTTACGATTAAGACTGTTTTTGGTATAAACTCCGGGCAAGATTTTGGTGATATAACTACTCAAGGTGCCTTGATTATTGTAACTCCTCAAGCTCAAACAAAACCTACTGAAGTTGCGAAACTTATACACAATCTATCATTAAATCATTTAAATGGTAAACCAATTGTATGTTCCTTTATAGGAGGAAAAAACATATTAGAAGGTCGAGAATTTTTAAAACAAAATCATATTCCGTGTTATCATTTCCCAGATCGCGCTGCTCATTCATTAAAAACATTAGTAAAAAGACGAGTATACTTAAATAGTATTCCTATTGAGGATCTTGAAATTTCTTCGTTTAAGGTAAATGAAAAGAGAGTTAAAGAGATTTTCTCTAACGTTCGGAGAGACAATAGGGTGGTTTTATTAAGTTATGAAACAAGTGAAGTTTTTGATTGTTATGGTATTAAATCTCCTAAATCACGTTTAGCACAGACTCCTAGACAAGCAATGGAGCTACAATCTGAAATTGGAAAGTCTGTCATGAAAATTGTTAGTCCTAATATCATACACAAAACTGATGTCGGAGGGATTTTATTAAATATTGAAACTAAGCAAGATGCATTTGAAGCTTATATACAAATTGTTAATAATGCAAAAAAATTTGGTCCCCAGAATGCCAAAATTTATGGTGTAGAAGTGCAACAAATGATAGACTTTAAAACAGAACCAAAAGTAAATGAAATTATAATAGGTATGTCAAGGGATCCTCAATTTGGGCCAATATTAATGTTTGGAACGGGCGGAATTTATGCTAACTTTCTCAAAGATGTCGCATTTGCTTTATCGTATAAATTCACGAAAGCAGATGCAAAGAAATTAATTAGTAGTACAAAAATTCATAGCCTTTTGGAAGGGGTAAGAGGTGAAACTCGATCTGATATCGATGCTATAATAGACGTCCTATTAAGACTTTCACAATTAGTTAATGATTTTCCTGATATAGTAGAATTAGATATTAATCCCCTTTTAAGTTTTATAAAAGGCTATAATGCAATAGATATTAAAATCACTATAAATAGATAATAAAAAGAAGTGAAAAAAATGGTAAAAGAATTTTATTTTAGTTCATTAAACGAAAGAGCGGGAAAAAGTTTTCTCTCAATAGGGTTTATTCAAAAATTAAAGAAAGAGGGTAAAAAGTTTGCTTACTTTAAACCTATTGGTGTTCCTAAAAGTGCGTTTACAAATAAAGCAGATCCTGATGTTGGTTTTATATTAAACACAGTTTACCAAACTGATTATCCTTATGATTTTATTTCACCAATATCAATTCCCGATGCATATTATATTGATTTAATTGATTCTGCTAGAAAGGAAGAATCTTTACAAAAAATTAAAGATGCTTATGAAAAAATTGTAAAAGACGTGGAGTATGTAATTATTGAGGGTAATCCTAGTATTAGAAAATTCATTAGAATCGGATTAGATGATGTTACTATTGCTCAGACGCTAGGAATTAATGAATTAATATATGTTTCTACTGAGTCCTCTGATCGAGCGATAGATAATATATTTTTCACAAAAAATTATTATGAATACCGTAAGGCCTCCATTAAAGCTATTCTGTTCAATAAAATTGATTTTGAGTATATTGCACGAATAAAAGAACTTACAGAAGAACACATAAATAGATACAATATACCTGTTTTAGGTATAATAGAAAAAAGTTTAGAATTATTCTCACCAAGAGTAAATGAAATAAAAGAACAAATTGGAGGAGAACTAATCAACGAGCAAGCAGTATCTGGATTAAATAATTTAGTGGAAACCTTTCTTATAGGTGCTATGAATGCACAGTTTGCTCTAAAATATTTACGACAGGTTAAAAAAGCTGCTTTTATTACGGGAGGAGATAGAACTGATTTAGCTATGGCTGCTCTAGAACAAGATGTATCAACATTAATTTTAACAGGTTTTATTCAACCTGATATGAGTGTGATTACCTTAGCAAATAAAAAAGGGATACCAATAATATTAAGCCCTTCAGATACTTATACAACAATGAGAAATCTAGAACGATTGAAACCAGGAATTCAAGAAGACGAAATGGAAAAAGTTTTAGATTTAATTGAAAAAGAAATTGATTGGGATTTAATTTTATAAGTTAAATTGGTTTTTATATTAATTTTTTAAAATTAAAAAAAAAGAATTTTAAAATAATTAAATTAGAACTTATTAAAAGAACCCGCCAAATAGACCTCCTACTAATAAGAAGAAGAAGACAAAAGGAAATATAATCCATATAATTAAAGCAATAATCCCTAGTATTAAACCTGCAATCCCTAATCCTTTTGAATCATCTTTGGCAATACCAATTCCACCGAATATTATCGCTATAATTGGTAGTTCTATTAACCACAATCTCCATAAGAACCATGGTATTATTAATGATACTAATGCCAAAATTAATGATATAATCCCAAAAACTTTTCCCAATTTATACACCATTTATTTGATTTAATAATTCTTACACTTAAAAAGTGTATGATATTAATGGGACGATTATATATATAAGTCTAGGTTTTTTTTAATATTCTAAGATAATTTGCTAGAACTTATATTCCGACAAATATTATTAACCATCTTATCAATCTGATAAATTTAAGTTAATTTTAATTTTTGATTGTTTTCAAAATCATAAAATTAATTATAATTAAATCACGATTTTAGATATAAACATTATTCATTTCTTATTAATTAAGTATAAAATGAAGGATTATGCTTACTCAAAGAGTTAAGGAAATTTCTTATGCTATTCGAGAAATAGCTGCTGTTGCGAATCAAGTTGAAAAAAGTGGAAAGAAAATATATCATTTAAACATAGGAGACCCAGTTATATATGATTTTAATACTCCTGAGTACATTTCACAAGCTTTAGCTAATGCTTCTTTTCGAGGAAAAAACTTTTATGTAGATTCATTAGGAGCCCCAGAGTTAAGAGAGGAAATAAGAAGATCCCTTTTAGAAAAATATAATATTAGAACTTCAACAGATGATATTCTGGTTACCTCAGGAGTCACAGAAGCGATATTTTTTCTTATTGCAGCACTTATTGAAAACAAAAATGAGTTGTTGATACCTGGTCCCAGTTATCCTCTTTACATAAATTACACAAGATTCTTTGATGGGGTTCCAATCGAATATGAATTAGATGAGAAAAATGATTGGGAACCTAATATTGAAGATCTAAGAAAAAAAATTAATGAAAGAACAAAAGCTATTTTAATATGCTCTCCAAATAACCCTACTGGTGTAATGTATAGTGAGAAAAAGATTAAAGAAATAATTGATTTAGCAGGAGAATATAATTTACCTATTTTTTCAGATGAGATTTATGATCAAATAGTGTATGATAAACCATTTAACTCACCTGCAAAACTTTCAAACGACGTTCCTATAATTGGATTAAATGGTTTTTCTAAATCACATCTTGCTACTGGTTGGCGCTTGGGATATTTATATTATCAAGACCCAGAAAACAAGTTAGAAGAATTGAAAAATGGTATTGCAAAATTAGCTAGAGCAAGACTTTCAGCAAGTTCGGTTGCTCAATATGCTGCTGTAGAAATTTTAAAAAATCCAGGAACTCACACAAAAGAGATGGTTCAAAAATTAAAAGAACGTCGAGATTATGCTTATGAAAGGTTAAGAAAGATTGAAGGTGTTACTTGTGTTAAACCTAATGGAGCATTTTACCTATTTCCTCGGTTAGATTTAAAAGAGCTTAACAAGTGGAAAGATGATAAAGAGTTTACTATTGATCTGCTTAAGAAAACTGGGATATGTGGTGTTTATGGTTCGGGATTTGGAAATTATGGAAATGGGCATATTAGGTTTACGTTTTTACCTAATATAGAGACACTAGAAACAGTTTATAATCTATTAGAAGATTTTATGAAATAATTAAATTTAAAAATAATTTAATTTATGACTATTTTAAAATAATTAATAGAGAGTTTAAATTATCATGTCAATGTCAAGATTAAAACGTGAGAGGATAGCAATTTATGTTGATTGTATTTTAGGAACCATTTCAGCAATAGGTTCATTATCTGGTATTATTTTTGTGGTTATAACAGAAGGATTGGAAGCAATTGAATTTAATACTAATTTTATAATTTCTCTAACATTTTGGATTTGTTGGCTTTTATTTTCATTAAGCCTTATTGGTGTGGGATTATATAAATATTTTGAAGAAAAAAATCCTGAAAGATGGAAAGCAAAAATGGAAAAGAGAAAAAAAAAATTAGAACCCCCAATATTATAATATCTCTACTTATCCGGGTTTCTTTCCTAACCACTTTTCATAAAAAGCATCGATGTCAGGAAGAAAATTGAAAATTGTTGGATACCCAGGAGGAACCGCTTCAACATCTAACAAAGTGAAACATCCTGGACAGAAATACTCTCGCAATTCGATCCATTCGGGATCACTTCCCATATCTTTAGGATATAATTCTTCTATTTGCTCAATTGTATCTCTTACTCTAACCCTACACTTAGTTTTCCAATTATCCTTATAATCTCCAAATTCATAACCGCAATCACATTTTACGATCCTTTGACCATCTTTGGCTACGATATAGAGATGTTCATGCAAAGGTAAAATAATTTTTTCACTCCAAGGTACTCGATCCTGCAATATTTCTACGATCAAATCAAATCTATTAATATCCTTTCTTCCACTTATTATTGGTCTGATTTCATCCCATGATAATTTCCCATCAATCATTCTTTCTAAAGTTCTCTTATCATATGTTACCATTTATTTCACCTCCATTTCGAAATTCTCTGGTAATTTCCAAAACTGTTTGAAAATCTTTGCCCAATTGTTTGATAACTTAAGACTTTCAGAAAACATTAACTTCACAGGTTCGCTTACCCTATTTTCTGTTATTTTTTTCTTTTCTTTTTCCCAAAATTCTTCAAAAGTCATTGATTTTTCTCTCCTTTCGCTCATTAATTCTTTTTGGCGAATCTTTGTAGCTTTTTCATCAATTTCCCACTCATCTTTAGTTTCATTATATTTTGCAATTACTCCATAAACATTCTTGACTATATCTTCGGTATAGAAACCATCATCAAGATCTTGTTTTATTTGCTCTATTTCTCGCTCTAGGGGATCACCGTATCCAGGACCACCACTCAAAAAGTAATAGAAAAGGTCATAATTCTCTAAAGTAATTGGATAAATGCTACAGTAAGGTTTTCGTGTTATTTCTCCTTTCAATAATTTTTCAAATTCACCAGTAGTAGGGTCTGGATCTCCTAGAGGATAATCCATTCTATTCTGGATAATCTCCTTCATATTGGTGTTTTTAGCATATAGCCGATATCCAGTTGCATTTGGATAACCCCCATGCATTCCTCCTGCACCATGAAAAGCTAAACCTTCCCTAGCTCCGAAAAAATCTACCTCCCTTGAATTAGCAACCATACCTACTCCTTCATAATTTGCTCCTCCTCTATATTTACCATGTCCTGATAAATTGGGTTTGACCCTTCGTGAAAGATAAGGTACACCTCCTTGAAATAGCTCCCATGTCTCTACATCTCCAAGGTCTGATTCGGGGTTCCACATAGCATATCCCCAGTTTAGACCATCTCGAACGGCACTCGCCCCAAAGCCTTGACCACTAATTTCAAAGGTTGATAAAGACCATCTCTGGCCCATGAGTGGTCCATCTGAATAAATTCCACCACCTTGAATAGCATCACCAGTAAAAGGATATCCAGAAACGACTTCTTCTCTATAACCTCGAGAAAATAACCCATAAGATATACATTTCATCATTCCAGTATAGGCGGGAATTAAATTACCCCAAGGAGCTTGGTATGAAAGGTAAATATCACCTGGATTGCACCATGATCCTTTAGGGTATTCTTTCTCTACGGCAAAATATGCTCCATCATTAACTTTATCTGCATAAATTAATATTTGGGTTAGAAGAACCCATTGACCACCTTCCATAGCTCCTTTGTCAGCATTCATCGGATTGGGCCCAGGACCGCTCGCTCCATCAAAAGTAAGGAACATCTTGCCATTTTCATGAACGGTTATTTCTATTGGTAAATTTGTTAACTTATCTATTTTTGCTCTTGCTTGCCAAGCTTCTGTTTTTTGCGGCATATCAAAGAAACCTGCTGCTCTATATCTCCCTGGAATTAATCGTTCTTTTACTCTTTCTTGGAAGATTATTCTTCCCTCCTCAATTGCTTCTCGTATAAAACTCTTATAATAATCAATTCCTTCTCTTTTTATGAATTCTAAGACAGCATCTCGTATCATCAAATTACCTGCTAATCTACATTTCTCATCCAATTCCCAGTACATTGGTGTTCTAACTGATCTTTTTGCACTAATCATATGGTCTTTCCAAATTTTATCATTGGATCCAATTTTTCTGCAAGTATAGTACACTCCATCATCAAAACGTTGTATTGCAGGGACTAAATCATGCCCTGGAGTAATTCCTCCCGTATCAATTTGATGAGTAACTCCTCCTGCCCAACCGACCACTTTATCTTCCCAAAATATTGGTATAAGTGTTTGCACATCGGTAGTATGAACATTTCCACACGCTGGATCATTATTTAAGAATATATCTCCTGGATTGATACCTGGATCATCCTCGTATTCTTCTCTAATCATAAATTTGATAGCTTCACTCATAGTATGAACGTGGACTAAAATTCCAGTTGAAACAACTATAGAATCGCCTTCAGGAGTATATAAAGCAAAACATAATTCTCCAATCTCTTTAACGATTGGAGAGGCAGCAACATGTAATGCAGTTTCTCTAGCAGATACAAGTGCTCCTCTTAATGAAGCATAATTCCGTTCAAATCGAAAAGGATTTTCTTCTTTTAATGATAATATGTCAAGAGCATAATATCGACCCGATTCTTCAAACATTTTTTCACTTTCTTCTAACATTTTTTTTAACGTTTTTCCATTCCACCCTAGTGCTTTTTCCATTACAATTTCACCTCCATATGGAATATTCTATGTTTATCGAGCCTTACTTTATGATACGGTGGGATAACTAAAGTTGTAGCTGGTGCTTCAATAATTGCTGGTCCTTCTATTACGTTTCCAGAATTCACTAATCCCATTTCCCAAATTGAAGCTTCATGCCATTTATTATCCCAAAACATATCTCTTACTCCCTTAGAAGCATTTTCATTTGGTTTTTCTTTATCTAACCCATGTTCTGGTAATTTTGGTTTTGGTACTGCTACTATCCCAGTTCCAATACATTTAGTAATATGATAACCTAACTCTGGACTCTTTGTACCTCTTTTAAAAATTTGTTCAAAGAGATCATCATAACTATGAGTTATTTGCTTCAATTCAGGAGAATCATATCGCTGTAATTCAGAGGAATAATCAATAGTTAATTCTTCTACTGGGGATTGGACCTCCAAATCATCTAACATGCCAAAGTATTGTAAACGCAAGGAAGGCTTGAAAATCATTTCATTAGGATCTCTTCCTTCAGCTTTAAATTCCTTTATAATATTATTTTTTAATTCTTTCCATGTAGAACTAAGAATAGAAGCGACAAATCCAATCATACTTCCATCAGGGGGAATAACTAAGTCAACTGATTTTTCATGACGATAAGAATGGTCTGCACAGGCACATCCAAAAGCAGAGAATGCAGGAGCCCATTCTGGTACTAATATATTTTGAAAGTTTAACCCTCTTGAGTAACCTGCTACATGTAGAGGACCTCCACCACCAAAGGATATCAATGTATAATTTTCAGGTCTAAAACCTAATCCTTGGATCATTCCGTTGAGATGGTTCTTCATATTAATTTCAATGAGGTCCAAAGCACCTCGAGCAGTTTCATAAGGATCTGCCTTAAAAGGTTCTGCTAACTGTTGTTCAATATATAAATAAGCTCGATTTTTATTTAAAGAAACTTTTCCACCTAGAAAGTAATCTGGATTAAGATATCCTAAAATTAAACTACAATCTGTCATTGTTACTGTTTCTACACCAGATTGTTCATTACAAACACCTATTTTATAACCCGCACTTTCAGGACCAAATTCTAATCTCCCTGATACATCGTTATATCTTACAAACATACCAGTTCCTGCTCCTATTGAATCTAAAGCGATCATGGGAATATTTAAAATGAACCTACCTAAAGAACTCTCCCATTTTGTAGGAACATATCGCTCCATAACAAGTCCTACATCAAAACTTGTTCCTCCGACATCACTAGATACAAGATTTTTTATACCATATTTCTCAGCAATGAATTTTGTACCAATCATACCTCCAATTGGCCCTGAGACCATTGTCGGTATAAGAGTCTTATGATATGGAGACATTGTACCTCCATATGTTGTCAAGATTCTTAGTGGAGCTGGTACTCCTTTCTTTTTCATTGTTTCAGAAATTTTTATTAATTGTTTTCTAGAAGGTTCTGCTGCATATTGTTCAATTACTAGAGCATTTAATCTTGGAGTTTCACCTCTTACGGGATTATGTTCACATGATAGAATAATAGGAATTTCTTTACTTCTTTCTTTCATTATTTTTTCAGCAATTGCCCTTACTTGAAGTTCATGACTCGTATTCATATAAGAGCAAAGTAAGCATACACAAATACTATCAACATTCATGTCAAGCAGTTCATTTACCACTTTTTCTACTTCTCTTTTATAAAGCGGAATTAATTCATCTCCCCAGAAATTAATTCTACCACGTACTCCTTTAATTTGATTTCTTGGTATTAAAGGCGTTGGGTGTTCATGTTCTCTAGCATGTAAACGCCCTCCGTAATCTAGGTAAATCCAACATTGTAAAGCGCGACCAAGTCTAAGCAAATCTTCAAATCCAGCATTTACAATAACACCAATATTGCTATTACCTTGCCGTTCTAAAAGTCTATTTACCATCGCAGTTCCAGAATACACTAATGCTTCAATAGAATGACCTGATTTCTCTATTTCTGTATCCCATTGTTCTAATGCATCTCGGATTGAATTTAATATCCCCTCAGATTCATTCTCAGGAGTGGTTTGTGCTTTTCCTACTACAAATATGCCCTCTTCATCAATTATAAAAGTATCTGACATAGTTCCACCAGTATCAAAAGCCATAGCTACTAAATTTTTTGATTTCGACATAAATTTTCACCTTCATTAAAAAATATTTAACAATTC